>NZ_AEEA01000030.1 GCF_000297095.1 Treponema primitia ZAS-1
CCGCCCGTCTTTGCCGATTACCCATAAAACGACATATACAAATAGTTAAAAAACCTTCTTCAACGCAGCCTCAACCAAAGACGGCACATACCCCGAGAGATCCTTATGAAACGAGGCCAGCTCCTTAATAGCGGAAGAACTTACCAGGGCATACCGGGGGGCGGTGGTCATAAACAGGGTCTCCATATCCGGAGCCAGGGTTTTATTCCAGAGGGAAAGGTCAAATTCGTAGGGAAAATCGGTCGGCCCGCGAATACCCCGGACGAGTACCTTGATGCCCCGGGCTTGCATAAAATCCACCGTTAGCGCCCCGGAACTTTCAACCGTAACATTTCCCCAAGGTTTGACCAGTTCCAAAACCATGGATAATCGTTCCTCCAGGGGAAAGAGGCTCTTTTTTTGCCGATTTTCGGCCAAAACTACCACCAATTCGTCAAAAAGGGAGGCTGCCCGTTCAATTATATCAAGATGGCCAAAGGTAGGGGGATCAAAGGATCCGGGAAAGGCAGCTTTTAACATATGATTATCACTTTAGGCTTTTTTTTTACTATTTTCTAGTCTTTTATAAAAAAAAATGATATGGTAGAATAGAGGTTGCTATGAAAGCTTTATTAATTAGTATTCTATTATTAGGTATTTTTTCGTGTACCAGTAAACCGGCGCCCCAACCTGAAATAATGGTTCAGGAACTTGAGACGCCGAAGCAGGAGGAGCCGGTTCAAACCCCGGTGGCGGTAGTTGTGGAGGATGCGGCGGATTTTGATCCCAAGAGCATAACCAAGGAAGTGTATAATTCTACCAAGGAGGAGATGCAGCGTCTTATCGAGGATATTAACCGGGTTATCCGGACAAAGGACTATGCCAAATGGATTAACTACCTGGCGGATGATTTTATCCAGGCCATCAATTCACCGGCTTTTTTGGCCGATCTTTCCGAATCGTCCCGGCAGCTGAAGGGCCAGAATATCGTTCTTAAGACCCCGCAGGATTATTTTACCTATGTGGTGGTTGCCTCCCGGGAGAATATCAGGGTGGACGCATCCCTTGACGATATTGAGTTTTTAAGCCATAACCGGGTAAAGGCTTATACTATAAATGCCCGAAAACAGCGTTTACGGCTCTTTGAATTTGTGAAAGACGGTGATTCATGGAAAATTGCCTTTTCCGGTTGAGTTTTTAGGTGGGATTTGTATTTAACGACGCCCCGAAGATGCCATGAACAGGAATTATTCGGGGGATTTAAATAAATAATAGGAGGAGTTATTTGATGATAACTCAAAAACGTGTTTTAGCGGTGGTTACCGCAGGTCTTCTTACGATATCCCTGGGGATTGCACAGGAGATGTCCGTGGAAGAATCTTATCTCCAGGAATCTATTGAAAATATGATTATCCGGGAGCAGAGCCAGGCTGATGGACGGGATACGAAACTGGTTGCCCTGGAATATATCGCCGACGCGATAAACCATGGTAATACCAGCGAAGATGTGCGGACCGCCCTTGAATACCTTTCCTTGGAAGGACTTACCAACCAAGTTCGGGAAAACGGTAGGCTGATGAATAACTTCCCCGATGTCCGGGCTCGGGCGGCGGCCTATCTGGGGGAAATCGGTACCCCGGAAGCGAAAAACACCCTCCTGAAGATCATGCTGGCGGAGACGGAGCCGATGGTGCTAACCGAAGCGGTTAAATCGCTGGCAAAAATCGGTCTTAACGAGAATGAGGAAACGGCAAACACCATCTCCTGGGTAGTGACCCGTTTTGATGTGCTCAATCCGGATAACCTTCTGGCCCTTTCCGCCCTGGAAGCCTTCGAAATCCTGGCGCAAAAAAACGGCGGTTTAAAGGATCCCTCCGCAGTAAGGACCATACTCCGTATTGCCGATGGTCATTACATTAAACCGGTTCAGGACCGGGCGCGGCAGCTGATTTTTGATCTGCGGCAGTACAGTAAATAATTCGACCGGATACCCTGACAGGAGCGCGTAGGAATGGCCAGTGCAGCAACCGGAACGGCGAACAACTTTCTGGAAAAGTACGGTGATCGGACCATTACCTGCACCCCCTATGCGCTCTCAAAGTTGGGGGTAGAAAAAAACAAGTGCTTCTTCAAAATAGAAGAGTACAGTATCCTCTGTATCCCCTTTCAGTTTGGCTTTAAGCGGTCCCTTTTTCTCGCCACCATTACCCCGCGGGAATTGATTTTTTTTCAAAAGTATGTAAATACCATCATCGGCCTTTCCATTTCCTTTGTCCCCCCTAACCGGTCGCCGGCTAAGTTTTTGCTCCGCTGTACCCTTAATTCCCTGGGGCAGATGAAGGGCCGGGAAAATGTGGGGCTCTTTGTGGCGGATTTTAAAACCAACCCGGAGGAATTAATCATACTTCTGGGGGGGTTCCTGGAAACCCAGGACCGGCTGCAGGTTCAGTATGAAGAATACGGAAGTATGCTGATAAAAATGACCTCCCCGGTGGCCAAACAGCTGGGGTATAATCTGGAATCGGTGATCTCCGAACCGGGAAAGGAAACGCGGAAAATACAGATCCTCAGCCTGACTTCCAAGACCATTGAACACATGGAGGCCGAAGGGACGCCGGTTCGCCTTCCCGGAACTCCGGTGGCCTATGAAATTATTTTAAAAAAGGCCCGCTTGCTCCTGTCGGGAACTGTGGCCGCCGCAGATGTCCTTCCCCAAGGCCTGGTCCGGACCGTATCGAACCTCAGCTATTCGCCGGAACTAGTAGAAATAATAGATGACTATTGGTACACTATCAGAAATCCGGTGAAGATTGCCAAATGATTCACCCCTGAATCGGAGATCACATGTCAGATATAATTGAACCTCGAATTTTGAAGGGTTTTCGGGATTTTCTCCCCCCCTCGGAGATTGAACGCCGTTTATTGCTGGAAAAGGTGGAAGAATCCTTTCGTTCCTTTGGATTTGTCCCTATCGATACCCCTGCTCTGGAGTACGCAGAAATACTTCTGGGAAAGGGGGGCGGCGAGACGGAAAAGCAGATCTACCGCTTCACCGATAACGGCGGCCGGGATGTTGCCCTCCGGTTTGATCTCACCGTTCCCTTTGCCCGTTTTCTCGCGGAGCACCGGGAGGAACTATCCCTGCCCTTCAAACGGTACCATATTGCCAAGGTCTGGCGTGGGGAAAATACCCAGCGGGGCCGGTACCGGGAATTTACCCAGTGCGATTTTGATACCGTGGGCAGCGATACCGCCGCTGCGGATTTTGAGATACTCCTGATGATCCAAAGCACCCTGAAAAACATAAACGCCGGGGAACTAACCATCCGGGTAAACCATCGGGGGCTCTTTAACCGCTTCCTGGACAAGATAGGCGTCTCGGATAAATCGGTAGAAATACTGCGGACCGTGGATAAGCTCTCCAAGGTCGGACAGGATGCTACGCTGGAAACCCTGAAAACCCTGGTGGGATCCGAAAATGCCCGGAGCATCCTGGACTACATAGCGCCCCGTGGAAGTTTTGAGGAAACCCTGGAAGCCCTCACCAAAGCTGCGGGTGGCCCCTGCCCCGAATCGGAACGGCTTACTCTGATCCGCCGCTTTATGACCGATACGGGAACCGCAGATTCCTTCACCCTGGACCCCTCAATTACCCGGGGCCTTGATTACTATACCGGAGTGGTGTACGAGACCTTCCTCAATGAACTGCCGGAAATCGGTTCGGTATGTTCCGGCGGGCGCTACGATGATCTGGCGGGGCTCTACTCAAAAGAAAAACTAAGCGGGGTAGGATCCTCCATAGGACTGGACCGGCTTATCGCCGGCCTGGAAAGCCTGGGCAAACTCAAAGGCCGGGGAAGCTACGCCCGGGCTGCGGTGGCCTGTATCAGGGAAGAGGACGGCGGGATAAGCCAGGGGATCGGGCAGAAGCTCCGGGAAGCGGGGATTAACTGCGAAGTATTCCTGGACGAAAAAAAACTTACCCAGCAATTTATATTGGCGGAAAAAAAAGGAATCCCCTGGATGATCATACCCGATGGCGGCGCCCTTACCCTGCGGAACCTTTCGGCCCGGGAAAACCGGGAAGGGCTTACCGTGGATAGTATTATTGACGTACTAAAAAAAGGAGAGATAGCATGAACTATCAACCCAAGAGGGTCCTTTTCGGCCTTCTCCTGGCAGCATTCCTGTCGGCGCCACTCTTTGCCCAAAGCCCGGCGGCCGTGGAAACCCTGGAACAACTGGACGGGGAAGCGGCAAAACTGGGCGCCGCTATTATCCAAAAACTGGGAACCCTTGGGACCGGTCTCCGGATACGGTTTGGCGAATTCTCCTTTGAAGGGACCGATACAAGCCTCGGTACCTATCTGACAAACCAGCTTGCCGCCGTCCTGGTCAAAGCGGGGGGCAGCGGGTATACGATTATCACCGGTCCTGTTACCGCTTCCACCGGTGAAAACGCCTATACCCTGAGCGGGGAAATCCTGCAGCTTGGCGCCAATATACGGGTTTACACCAAGCTCACCCGTTCCCAGGATTCGTCCCTGGGCGCCGTATGGAACACCGATTTTACGCTGAGCTCCTTTATAGAGGATCTAACCGCCGTTTCTTCACCATCATCCTCCAACCGGGTCCGTCGGGACAGCTACGAGACGGACAGCAGGGATGCTCCCGTAGCGGCGGCGATCGGCGCCTGGATATCCCGGACCATTCACGAGGGGGATGAGGATTGGTTCCAGGTAAGCTCCGATAGGGCCGGAGTACTGGTCCTGGAAACTTCCAACAGTTCCTTTGACCCGTATATGGAGTTATACGATGAATCGGGTTACAATCAGCTCGATGAGGATGATGATGGCGGTGATAATTCCAACCCGCGTATCGAAGTGAACGCCGAAGCGGGCCAGGTTTTTATTGTCAAAGTCCGGGGTTATGGCTCCAGCGAAACCGGAGACTACCGTTTCCGGGCAAACCTTGAAGCGGTAGAGGAAGATGCAACCGAACCCAACGATTCTATCGAACAGGCCACGCTGCTTGAACTGGGTTCAGGACCGCTTAGCGCTTCGCTCCGGAGCAGATCCGATGTTGACTTCTACCGCCTGGAAATCCCCGCTGCCGGCCGCCTTACGGTCTATACTGAAAGCAGAATGGATACCCTCTTAACCCTTTACGATGGGGAGGGCGAAATAATCGACGAGGATGACGACTCCGGTAACGGCGGCAACGCCCGTATTTCCCGGGACGTTCCCGCCGGAACCGTCTACATCAAAGTCAGGGGCTACGACGGCGAACGGGGAAGCTATACGCTGCACTTTGAATACTAAGCCCAGGTCTCCACGGCTTTTTTAAAGGCTTCCCCGGAAGCGCGGATAACCTTTTCGTCCACACAGTAGGCGAAGCGGAGCCAGCCGGGTTTGCCGAAGCCGCTGCCGGGGACACCCAGGATCAGGTATTGCTTTAAGTGGTTCACGAAAGCGCCGTCATCACCCACAGTGTTACTGTCTCCGCCTTTCTTAGGCGGAACTTTACAAAATAGGTAGAAGGCGCCCTCGGGTTCCGCATAGGGGATGCCCGCTTTATCCAAAACTTCCTTAAAGGCGTCCCGGCGGCGGGCGTACACACCCACATCCACCGATTCTTCCGTAAGTTCCGCCACGATACGCTGCATCAGGGCCGGGGCGTTCACGTATCCCAGAATCCTGGTGGCGTAGATCAGGCCGTTCAGGAGATCCTCCTCGTCCTGGATGCCGGGGTTTACCGCGATATAGCCGATCCGTTCCCCGGGCAGGGAGAGGCTCTTGGAGTAGGACGTAACGCTGATAGAATTCCGATAGGTCGAAAGCACCGGCGGGGTTCCACCGGGGATGTAGACGATTTCCCGGTAGGGTTCGTCCGCCACCAGGAAGGGATAGCGGCCGGTTTTTTTGCCATGGGCTTCCAGGATTTCCGCCAGAGCCTTTAGTATTGCTGCGGGGTAGACCCGGCCCGTGGGATTGTTGGGTGAGTTGATCAGCACCGCCGCAGTTTTTTCGTTCAGCCCATTCCGGATGGCCTCCAGGTCGAGGTTAAAATCCGGCAGGGAATCTACCTCCCGCAACACGCCCCCATGGTTGGCCGTATAGGTCCGGTACTCCATAAAATAGGGCCGGGGTACCAGAACCTCGTCCCCGGGGTTGAGTATGGTTTTGAATACCACATTGAGCCCCCCGGCGGCGCCCACGGTCATGATGATGTGGGACCCGTCCAGTTTAACCCCCTGCTCCCGGGAGGCTTTTTTCGCCAGGGCTTCCCGTACCGCCGGGAAACCCGGGTTGGACATATAGCCGTGGGCGCCCTTGGTCTTGCCCTCCGCATCCTCCTGGGCAAGGCGCAGGAATACCCGGTGGAAAGCCGGGGGCGGCTCAACATCAGGGTTCCCCAGGGAAAAATCAAAGACCTTATCGGCCCCGTGCTGTTTTTTTAAAAGACCTCCCTCCTCAAACATTTTGCGTATCATGGAGGATGAACTTAAGGCGTCCTTCACGCCCTTTGCTATGGCCATAGGTTTCTCCTTATCAGTATCTTAATTTAGTATGTAGTCTACCACAAACCCGCTGAGTAATGCAAAGAGGATGGTAAAGACTAGGTAGAGAATGAAATTCTTCATCCCCAGGATAATCTTTACCGCCCCCAGGTTGGTTATCTTTGTCGCCGGGCCGGTGATCATAAAGGCCGTGGCGGAACCCATGCTCATCCCGGTCTGCAGCCAGCCCATGAGCAGGGGGATAGTGCCGCCTCCGCAGGCGTAGAGGGGCACCCCGATGGTGGCGGCCATGAGGAGCCCGAAACCCCGATTCCCCCTGCCGAACAGCGTTGCCATGGCGTCCGGAGGCACGTAGCGCTGAAACAGGGCGGACAGGGCCACGCCGATAACAAAATACAGGGCGGTGGCCTTGAAGTTCCGGCCTATGTTTTTCAGGAGCCGCAGCGCGATATTAGGATCCGTATCCCGGTTTACGGTTTTACCGAAGCTCGTAAATGTAAAAAAGTTCCGGTTCTTGTAAAAGATACGGATACAAAGCCCCGCAGCGGCGCCGCAGAGGAAGCACGAAACAAGGCGGATGATCATGGCGGTACTGCCCAAGGCGGCGCTGTAGAGGAGCAGTTGGGGGTTGAGGAGTATGGAGCTCATCATAAAAGCGGCCAGCCAGTCCTCTTCCATACCCTGCTCGGCGAAGGAGGCGGCGATGGGTATGGTACCGTACATACAGAGGGGCGAGGCGATACCCAGGAGGGACGCGGGGACGAGCCCCAGGACACCGAGCTTTCTGGTACGCATGGCGGCGAACAGCCCGTGGATCTTCTCCTTACCGAAAACGGAGATCAGGGAGCCCAGGACCATGCCTAAGACATAGTACCCCGCAATCTGGCCGAATTGTAAGAAAAAATAACTCCAAAAGTAGGTCCACTCCCTAAGGAGCAGCTCCCCTAGCCCACTATCACCGGTCACATCTTTTCCTTATGTCTCAACGATACTCTACGCCTTTATAGTACAGCCTGCACTATGATTTATTCAATCCAGCAGCAGCGTCCCTGCATGGACATCCAGCCATGGTGCCGGTCGTAATTAGCTTTACTGTTACATATCCACAGAATTTTCCGCGCCAATACCCGGGAAACCTTGGGGATGGCCGCAAAGCCGTCGGTAAAGACAATGAGACCGTCGTAGTTTTTACCCTTCTCCAAAAAGTAGTTGATCAGCGGCTGAAAATCCGTACCACCACGCCCGGTCACCGCTATGGTCTTCCGGGCTTTCTTCATCAGAACCGGTTCCCCCTTTAGGGCGGTATCAAATTGCAGCAGTTCCAGGGCATTAACACCGTAGCGGAAAAACCGGTTTACTGCGGAATAGAACAGATCGATTTCCCCAGAAGAAATTGAACCGCTCACGTCGATGCCTATCAAAAGCCGGGTGGTAAATTGGTTTTTTCTGCCCAGGTACAAAGAGCTGTAACGGCGGCTCTGCTTGGTCCGGGTAAGAATTTTTTCGCTGGATAAAACCATGGCCCGGAACCCCAGCAGCGCCTTCCGGTAATCCAGGACCGGGCGCAGGCCGGCGATTAATGTTTCTATCATTTCGCCGCTTAGATTTCCCCAGGACTTACTCTGTACCGCCTGTGTTACAAGGCCCTTCATCTTCTGGTCCATGTAATCATCATCGTCCCAGAGCTCGGTCTCCTCATCTCCCCCCTCGTTCCTGGCATCATCCCCGATTTTTTTTAATTCACGGTAGTAGAATTCAAAATTTTGTTTTCCGTAGTCCGGATTTTCCCAAAAATCCGCCGCCCGGTGGGGCAGATCCTTAAAGGCATAGTACTCGTTCAAGGTAATATTGCTTGCCAGGTAGGATAATACCGGGTCGTTCCGTTTCGGCCGGCGGTAGGGGTGCCGCAGCAGGATACGGAAGGTTTCGATTTTCAGCTTTTCCTCCAGATCCCCGGTAGAAAGGCCTTCCATATAGGCGGGGTTGTATTCAATGCGCCCCTTGCCGGATCGCAGGGTTCCTATTTTATCGTTAGCCTCAAGGCGGTGGGACAATAAGGTCATAAGCAGCAGGGGTTCACGCATATACCATCTGCCGCTTATTTCCCTAATCCGTTCCTGAACAATGCTCACAGTTTTATTCCGTCAATAAAACTAATAATGTTTTGAAAAATAAACGGCGAATGGCTCAGTATGGCCACCTTGGTTTTAGGGTACAAGGACGATTCGTAGAGGGTGGTCCAATGGGCAAGGACTTCATTCCGTTTTTCATCGGTAAGCCATTTGATATACCCTTCCAAATTTTCGATGTATCGTTTTATCCGTTCCCCATCATCCTCAATTTCGATGATCCGGAAAAAACTTTCGTTCAGGGTACTTAATTCGTGAATATCCATCCGCTCCAAGTCTTCTTTGGCAGCTTCAAAACCGGAAAGGATGCCCCGGGGATCGGTTGCGGTATTGTTTTTCACAAACTCGGAAAACTTAAAGGCCGCGCTTATCCCCACAATGCCGGACATGATCTTTTCAAGGGATGTCACATCGCTTTTCTCGTCGATCCCAGCGGCGGCAAGGATCTCCGAAAGGCGTGTCCAGGAACGGCGATCCGCCCCCTTCTCCAGCCCCGCATCGATCATGATGTCCCCGTCAAGGCAGTCCGGATTCTGCTCAATAAAACTGATGATCCTTGGATCGATTTTCTGTTCCGCAGCCCAGAGGAGCCATTCCCCGGGGGTAGGAGAAAAATAGTAAATATTAAACCGGGAAAGCAAGGCCGGGTCCAGGTCTGTAAGCTGGTACTCCTCCCCTTCGTTGACCGCAGAAATAACCCGGCTTCCCGACGGCAGGGTTCTCCCCGCCAAAGTTTTCGTGAGGATAAGATCCATCACGGTCTGGAGTATCTCCGGCCGGGCCCGGTTCAACTCGTCCAGGAAGAGGATAACCGGTTTACCGTCCAGGGGAAACCACCAGGGGGGCCGGAACTCGGTTTTGCCCGCCGCCGCGTCCAGGGCGGGTAATCCAATAAGGTCTCCGGGATCGCTCATCTGCCCTAAAAACAGGGTTACCACCGGGACTTTTCTTTGTGAGAAAAACTGTTCGATAATCTCCGACTTACCGATACCATGCCGGCCAACGAGCATAATATTTTGGTGATCCGGGGTCAGTTCCAGTATCCGTATCAGTTCCCGGGTATTGATCTTTACGCCCATAATTTACTCCTATGTATCTTCATGCACACGGATCTCCCCAAGCAGCCCGGGCATGGTTGTCTGAAAATTTTTATAATAGATAGGCAGCTCCAAGCACTTGTTGTTTTTCAGATCCACCTTCAGTTTAATTTTATCATCATCCTTTTCGGTATGGTAGGTATATGGGGTATCCTTAAATATCGCCTCAAGCCAGGTAGTAATACTATCTCTGCTAATTTGCAGGATCTTTTCTTCCTTCTCCGCCCTTTCGGCAAATTCCAGGTATTCCCCTTCAATACTTTCCAGACGGTTCAAAAACAGATGGATAAACCCGGTCTTATAGATATGCCATCCCCATTGAATATTGAAGATCTCAAAATTGACCGCCAGCCTTTGCTCCGGCAGGATCCCCCGTATCATTTTGGTATAAAATTCCAGGTTAAGACCGTTTCCCCTATCGTTTTTTACACTGTAAAAGTCATAGTCCTTCCGGTAGGTAAAACGGTTTTCCAGTTTGACCGTACTAAACCCGGATAGCCCCAGCCCCGGACCGTTTATTGCTGCGTAAATGTCGTCTATTGAATCATTGGTATGATCCAGGGAAGCGTATAGTTCGTTGGCCTTTTTTCTGAGGAAATCCTGTTTTTTTTCACGCAGGGATCTCAATACTTAAACCTCACTTGGATGGTTCAAGTTTAAATCATATGATTATATCTTACAATTCGCATAAATTTATACCTTAAGGGTCCAGCTTGGTATATCGAAATAGGTCTTTAGCGGCAATAGGGATTGGCTTCCGGACCTCAGCATCCTGCTTCGATCCTCCAACCCGGGGTTCAGTCCTGCCGGGGCCATCCATGGCCCCTTTTCTTCCCGTTGGTCAGCGGACTGAACCCTTCAATCCCTATTGCCGCAACTCTTTTTGTCGATTCAAATTTTTTCTAGCGGCAATAGGGATTGAACCTATGACACTACGGATATGAGCCGTATGCTCTACCAACTGAGCTATGCCGCCGCGCTTTCCAGAACAACTCGCAGAGTTGGTCTGGAAAGCGCATTTAATCATTTCCTCTCGGCACGCGACCCATAGGGGCGCATGCCGCCGTATAATGACTCACTCTACCAAATCTACCTGGGTTTGTCAACGCGACGGACTAAGCTTGTTTTTCGCCGTAAATATGGGCGTATTCGTGGAGGAGTTCCAGGGCTTTTGTCTTGCACTCCCCTTTTCCGCAGCCGGTGCCGATCTTGGTTGCCGCCTGGAAATCCTCCCAGGAACGGGCGCCCTTGAGGTAGGCGTTTTCCAGGTCCTTGTCGGTGATGCCAAGGCAGGTACAGATCACCGTAGAAGCTTCCTTGAAAAGGCCGGGACGTCCGGTCTTGGCAAGGTAGTCGTCGATGGCCTTGCGTAGGGCCTTGTCTCCCAGGACGGAACAGTGGATCTTATTGGCAGGGAGACCGCCCATCTTTTCCACCAGATCTTCGGGTTTGATGGTGTAGGCATCCTTGATGTTCATACCCTTGATCGTCTCGGAGAGTACGCTGGTGGAGGCGATGGCGCTGGCACAACCGTAGGTCTTCCAGCGGACATCGGTGATGATATCGTCCTTGATCCGCAAAAGCATCAGCATCTGATCCCCGCAGATAAGGTTTCCGGTTAAACCCCGGGCATCATGGGGATACGTGGACTCATCCTCCATAAGCACATTCCGGGGATTGGTAAAATGGTCTTTGACCGTATCAGAGTATAACCATTCGGGCATACTATACCTCTCTCATGATTGTACCGACGGAACTGTCGGTACCGATGATACCGTGGACATGGCCCGGAACCGGGCGATGATAGGCGGTACCGTATCTATAATATACTCAATATCTTCCTTGGTGACACCCCAGCCAAGGCTAAAACGGATGGAACCGTGGGCCAGTTCCGGCCCTACCCCCACAGCCATGAGCACATGGGAAGGTTCCAGGCTGCCGGAAGCGCAGGCTGAACCGGTGGAAGCCTCAATGCCGTTGAGATCCAGGCCCAGGAGAATCGATTCCCCCTCGGCGCCGGGGAAGGAAACGTTCAGGGTGTTGGGCAGCACATCCGTGGGATGCCCATTGATGGTGATGTTCGGGACCTTTGCTAAAAGGCCATCCCGCAGCTGATTGCGCAGGACCCGGATATCCCGGCCGTAGGCTTCCAGGTTTTTTTTGGCCAGTTCCGCCGCCTTACCGTAGCCCAGGATACCGATGTTGTTATAGGTTCCCGCGCGGAAGCCATCCTCCTGGTGCCCCCCGTGGATCAGCGGGAAGAGGGGCGCTCCGGACCGCACATAGAGGGCGCCTATGCCCTTGGGACCGTAGATTTTGTGGCCCGACATGGTCAGGTAGTCTACCTTAAGATCATCCACATTAACGGGGATCTTCCCTGCGGCCTGTACCGCGTCGGTATGCATCCAGGCCCCGGCGGCCTTTGCCAGTTCCGCTATTTCCCGTATATCCTGAATAGTCCCAATTTCGTTATTGGCCATCATCACCGAAACCAGGAGGGTCCTTTCGCTGAGAACCTTCCGGTATTCGTCTATTTTAACCTTGCCGTATTGGTCCACCGGCAGAAAATAAACCGTAAAACCCAGGGATTTAAGGTAGGCGGCGGAATTGAGCACACAGGGATGCTCAATGGCGGTGGTGATAATTTCGGTCCGGCCCTTAAGCGGCTTCCCGGATGAATCGGAAGCCACACGCCGGAGGGCTTGGAACACCGTATTATTCGATTCCGAGCCGCCGGATGTGAAGATCACCGTTTTAGCGGGGGCGCCAATCAGATCCCCCACGGCTTTCCGGGCCTCCTCCAAGCGGGCATGGGCATGACGGCCGGAGCTGTGCATGCTGGAGGCGTTTCCGTAGATCTCGAAATCCTCTATCATCCCGGCTTTGACCTCGCTATTTAAAGGAGTAGTCGCATTATAATCCACATAGATTCTTCTTTTTTCCATTTCTGCACTCCATCTTTCTATCATTCAGTTGGACGTATTAATTCCTAGCTTTTCTATGGTATTAATATACTATATTTTTTTTCCCTTGGCTATACTAATCATACCTTTTCAGTCAGTTAAATTCAATTCCTAAAAACACTTTTTTGACTATAGTAACGGAACAAAAAAACGGGTATACTGGTTCACCATGATTTTCTCTGCGAATGATCCAGGTTTAAGTGATTCTCTGTTGGATAAGGCCCTGGGGAAATTGATTCTTTCCGCCTCGGGCTGGCGGGGAGTATTCGCTGCGGATGGTAATGAAGAAAGCGCCGCCGGGGATATTAGCCCGGTCCATAGCCTTATCGCCGCCGCTGCGGCTGGGGTCTTTGCGGATTACCTGAAAAAGACCATTCCTGCCCCCAGGGTGATCGTAGGCATGGATACCCGGCCCACAGGACCGGCCATAGCGGATGCGATAATCCGGGCTCTGTTGGTTTTAGGCTGCCGGGTCCAATATGTCTCTATCACCGCTGCCCCGGAAATCATGGCCTTTGCCCGTCGGGGCACATCCGATGGCTTTGTGTATATTTCGGCAAGCCATAATCCTATAGGACATAACGGCCTCAAATTTGGCCGTACCGATGGCGGTGTTCTGCCGGGCTCCGAAGCGCTGCCCATAATTGAAGAATTCCGCCGCCGTATGGCCTTAGGGGATCGTATTCCCCAGGCTATGGGACTGATAAACCGGGCGAATACCAAGGCCCTGGAGGAAGTATACGCCGAAACCGGCCGGGTTAAGCAGGAAGCCTATCAAGCCTACCTGGATTTTACCCGGGAAGTAAACGCCGGAACCGCCTCCGGTCAGGAAGAGGGTATCCTGGGGATCATCTCCCGGAATATTCGGGACCGGCCTTTAGGCGCGGCGATTGATTTTAACGGTTCCGCCCGGAGCCTTACTATCGACAAGGAATTCTTCTCTTCCCTGGGGCTGAAGGTCCACGCTATGAACGATAAGCCCGGGGAAATTGCCCACCGCATAATCCCCGAGGGGGAATCCCTGGAACCCTGCCGTCTTTTTTTGGAGGAAGTCCACGCAAGGGACCCTTCGGTACTACTCGGCGTCGTCCCGGACTGTGACGGCGACCGGGGGAACCTGGTTTTTTGGGATGATGCCCGGAACAAGGCCCGCGCCCTGGAAGCCCAGGAAGTGTTTGCCCTGGCCTGTGTTTCGGAACTGGCCCACCTGGTGTGGACCGGGGAACTCAGCTATGATAATAGGGGCAACGCCCTGCAAAAAGCTGCGGTGGCGATAAACGATCCCACCTCCATGCGCATTGACCGTATCGCCCAGGCCTTTGACGTTTCGGTGTTCCGCGCCGAAGTGGGGGAAGCCAATGTGGTAGGCCTTGCCCGGAAGCTGCGGGAACAGGGCTATGTGGTCCGCATCCTTGGGGAAGGTTCTGCCGGGGGGAATATCACCCATCCATCGGCGGTGCGGGACCCCATCAACACCATGCTCTCCCTGATAAAGCTCCTCACCATACGGAGCGAGGGTGAACGGAAGGGGTTTTTCGAACTCTGGTGCGATCTTTCAGACCAGGCCGAAACCTACCATCCGGACTTTAGCCTGGCCGATATTATCGCCGCCCTCCCCGCCTTTATCAGCACCGGCACCTCCACCCCCGAGGCGATGCTTCAAGTAAAAACCACGGATCACGGTCTTTTAAAGAGCCGGTACCAAAAGGTATTCCTCCGGGACTGGGAAGAAAAAAAAGAATCCCTCCTAAGTCGTTATGGCATCACCGCTTGGGAAGCCGCCGCATACAACGGTATGGAAGAGAAACGGGGCATCTCCGATTTTTCCACCGCCGGCCGCGGGGGGCTAAAGATTAGTTTTATTAACAAGGCTGGTCATAAGGCAGCCTGCATCTGGATGCGGGGCTCCGCTACCGAACCGGTATTCCGGGTTATGGCGGATGTGGGGGGGTCGGACAGGCGAATCGAACGGGCCCTCATCGAATGGCAGCGTAAGATGGTCAGCGAAGCGGACAATTATTTAGGAGCATAGCATGGGTATACGGGGTGAGTTATTTTCAACCAAAGTTTTGCTGCAAAACAGGACTTATTTCTTCAACGTGAAGGAAAACCGCATGGGGGATCTCTACCTCAACATTGTGGAAAGCAAAAACAAGGATACCGGTGGTTTTGAGCGCCAGTCGGTGATCCTCTTTGCGGAGGATCTCCCGGAATTCCTCAAGGGCTTCGACGAATCCCTGCGGGTCCTGGAAAAGGCGGTCAAGGAAAAACGCCGTGCCAGCCCCCGTGAAGACCGCCCCAACAGAAAGCCCCCCACGGATAGTTCCGGGGACACACCAAGAAGAGGCAGCGGTGATGAAGCCCCCCGTGATAAAAAACGCTATACCGGGAAAACAAGCGGCGCCGCTTCCCGAAACGCCCCCGGTACAAGCTCCCGCTCCGCTCCCGGCACAGGCCCGCGCACCGCTTCCCGGGGCAAGCCAAAAACCGCCGACCGCAAGCCCCGGAAGGTGGTGGTACGGAAGCGGGACCGAGATGATTGATATAGACCATAGTCTTGCCTATCCCTTTAATTCTGTTGTATTATAGTAATAAAGGAAGAATTGTGGCAAAACAAAAGATACCTGCTACGCCTTCGGTTCGGCGCCTGCCGTCCTATCTAAATATAATTCGCCAGATACAAAAGGAAGGCGGTAAATACATATCGGGAACGCTGATTGCTCAGGAATTGAGTCTGGAACCCATCCAGGTACGGAAAGATCTGGCAATTACCGGGGTTATCGGAAAACCTAAGAAGGGATACCCAATAAATACCCTGATTAGCGCCATTGAGCGCTTCCTCGGCTGGGATTCGATGCAGGATGTAATTTTGGTAGGAGCGGGGAACCTGGGCAGCGCCCTTATGGGGCACCAGGAATTCCGGCTCCACGGCCTGCATATTGTGGCAGCCTTTGATAAGAATCTGCAGAAATCCGGGACCACTATTCACGGGGTACGGGTTTTTTCTATAGAAGATCTTGAGACCGAAATCCACAAGTTAGGGGTAAAGGTGGCAATTCTGACGATCCATTCCAGCGCCGCCCAGGAAACGACGGATATCCTGGTTAAAGCGGGCATCCTGGGGATCTGGAACTTTACCTCGGTAAAACTCAGGGTACCCGAATCGGTGGTGGTACAAACAGAGGATCTTTCCTCAGGATATGCCATGCTCTGTGTGAGTATGCAGTCCCGACAGGATGCGGATAACGGAACAGCCCCTTAAAACAGCCGCCCAGGCCGAGATGCTGGCGAATCGCCTGAAAAAGCGATACCGGCATCTGCGGAAATGGGCCCGGCGAATTGGAACCGACGCTTTCCGTCTCTACGATCGCGATATTCCCGAAATTCCCCTGGTTTTAGATATCTATGGTAACGCCCTGGCGGGCGCCCTCTATGAACGCCCCTACGAAAAGGATCCCGCCGAAGAAGATCGCTGGCTCGCTTCCATGGCCGACGCAATTTCCCAAGCCCTGGACATCCCTCCGGAACGGATTTTCCTCAAAGAACGGGGCAGGCAGCGGGGTAAGGTCCAGTACGAACGGATCCTGGACCGCCATGAACTTCAGGATGTCCGCGAGGGCGGCCTTACGTTCCGGGTAAACCTATCGGACTACCTTGATACGGGGCTTTTCCTGGACCACCGAAAAACCCGGTCCCTGGTTCGGGCCGCCGCGCCAGGCAAGCGGGTCCTCAACCTTTTCTGCTACACCGCATCCTTCTCGGTCTATGCCGCCGCCGCCGGGGCTGAATCGGTAGATTCGGTGGATATGTCCAACACCTATCTGGACTGGGCTAAAACAAACTTCGCCCTGAACAAGCTGGAGGCCCTGCCCATCACCCCCCGGGATCTTATTGGTAACAAAGCCCTCCCCCCCTGGCGTCTCATCCGCGCAGACGTCCTCCGCTTCCTGGACGGCGCCGCTGCGGAAGCCCTTAGCTGGGACATCATCATCCTGGATCCCCCCGCCTTCTCCAACTCTAAGAAGATGACCTCCACCCTGGACCTAAAACGGGACCACCACAGCCTCATCACCCAATGCCTAAAGCTCCTGTCCCCAGGCGGAAAGCTCCTGTTCAGCGCCAATACGAAAAGCTTCAGCCTGGACCCGGCGCAATTTCCGGAAGCGGTAATTGAGGATATACAGGAAAAGATACGGGACGAAGATTTCCAGGGGAAACGGCTGCCCGCTTGTTATACGCTGGGGATGTAAGGCGCCAAAAGTAATACTTTACAAAAAGCCTTACTTGGTATATATTTATTACATGACGGCATATACCACAATAACAGAAAAGGGACAAATAACCTTGCCCGTTGAAATGCGCCATGCCTTAAACTTGACTCCGGGCAAGAAACTCCAAATCAACTTTGACGGAGACACTATTTCAATAAGCAAACCGGCTGATATTAAAGACGTACGGCGTATTTTGCAGGAAGAAATGTCAAAAATGGGAACAACGGAAATCAAAACGCAAAACGGCGACGGCTGGACGGCCCATGTAACGGAAACTTTCGGCAAAACAATCTAATATAAAGGAAGCTACGGCACATGGCGTCTAGTTTGGATACAAACTGTCTCTTACGATGGCTTCTCGGCGATGAGCCTATGCAAACCGCAGCAATAACAAATCTTCTGGATTCGGGCCAAACCTTTGTTGCGGAGGATGCAGCTATCATTGAAACTATCTTTGTCCTTGAGAAGGTAAAAAAAATCAGCCGCCAGGCTATCAATAAAGCGGTTTTAACTATTATTGCCCAGGGAAATATAAAATGCAGCCGGGAAATTTTCAATGAAACCATGGCCATTTATGAAAATCACCCTAAGCTCTCGGCGGTTGATTGTTATTTAGCTGTTTTAGCGCGGCTGAATAATACTATTCCGCTTTTTACCTTTGACGAAAAATTAGCAAAACAAATTTCTGAAACAAAATTAGTTGTATAAGGCTATGGAGGCTTTAATGACCGATTCAAAAAGACGGCTTGCTGCCCTAGGTACGATGATACCCGAAATAACCCTTCCCGGCGGGGATGTGGACCTGGAAAAATGGGCGGTTATTGCCTGTGACCAGTTTACCCAGGATCGATCCTATTGGGAGGATGTCAGGAAAACCGCAGCCCCCTCCCCTTCCGCCCTTAACATGATATTTCCCGAGGTGTATCTGGATGACGCCGGCCGGGAAGACCGGATCCGGAACATCCACCGGACCATGGCATCCTATTTAGCCGATGGCGTTCTGGCCCCGCTACAACAGGGTTGTATCTATATTGAACGAAGTACCCCCCATCACCAGCGCCGCCGGGGCTTAGTCCTGGCCATTGACCTGGAACACTACGACTGGAAACCCGGGTCTCAAAGGCTGATTCGGGCCACCGAAGGAACCGTTCCCGAACGGATCCCCCCCCGGATGGAGGTGCGCCGCTCCGCCCCGCTGGAAACGCCCCACATACTCCTGCTCATCGACGACGAGACGGACTACCTGATCCCCGCCCTGGGTGAACGGGCCAAAAAAGGGGACCCCCTCTACCATACCCCGCTCATGCTCGGCGCAGGGGAGATTTCCGGCTGGGCCCTGGATACCGAAACGGACTGGATGGTTCTTACGGAAGGGCTTGAGGAACTGGCGGGAAGATCGAAAACCCGGTACGGCGGCGGAAACCCCTTCCTCTATGCCGTAGGTGACGGCAACCATTCCCTGGCCACTGCCAAAGCGGTCTGGGAAGAGTATAAGCAAGCCCATACAGGCGAAGGGGGCCTTGAGCAGCACCCTGCCCGGTATGCCCTTGTCGAATTGGAAAACATCTACGATCCGGGAATTGCCTTTGAGCCTATACACCGGGTCATCTTCGGCTCTGGCTTGGAGGAAATCCGAGCCGCCCTGAGCGAACTGCCGGGTTTTTCCAGCCATACCGTGGCAAGCCCGGCGGAGCTTTCCCAACTGGTGACAGACACCGCTGCGGGGAACCGCTACGGGCTTATCGGCGAAGGCCGGTACATCCTGGTTGAAACCGAAACCACGGGCATCGCCACGGAGGGACTCCAGCCCCTGCTGGACCGCGTTATCAGCGATACCGGCCGGGATGGCGGACCCGTCATCGACTACATACACGGGGAAAAGGAGCTTTTTCGCATCGCCGATGGGGAGAAGCCCGCGGTTGGCGAAAGACCCGTAACGGGCATCCTGCTCCCGCCGGTAAAGAAAGCGGGGCTCTTCCAAACCGTAGCCCGTTCCGGCCCCCTGCCGCGGAAGAGCTTTTCCATGGGAGAGGCTTTGGAAAAACGCTTTTATCTGGAATGCCGGAAACTATTTGACTAAAAAGCGCTATATTGGTAAGATGAATAACCTAAGCGCTTAGGTTATTTAACGATGTACTTTTGCCGGCATGGTGGAATGGTAGACACGATAGACTCAAAATCTATTGCGCGCAAGCGTGTAAGAGTTCAAGTCTCTTTGCCGGTATTTTGTAATTCTTTACGTTGCAAGGAATTATGTAAGGACTACCCCAACAAGGGGCGTTCACAATCTATTGTAAATTAATTCTGGCACATAAAACTCTTTCAATGCAGCTTCTTTAAAACCGTTGTGGTGACAATGCCATCACAAAAATATTGCCAAAAAAATCTTACGAAATATTTTGCCCCATCATCCCATGATTAACCAAAGGCGTATAATACCAGATGCGGAACATAAAAAACGCAAAGGAGTTATACGATGAAAAAAGGCCTTTTTTTAACGGCAATGCTCGGCATGGCGCTGGTATTGGGATTGATGTTTATCGGGTGCGACCAACCGACCGATGGTGGTGGAGACGGGGTTGAAACGTTAAGAACCACAAGCTATCCAACATTAAAACTGATTGGAGATACATGGACAGATGATGACGGCTACAGCGGCAGTGAGTGGACAACTCAGGGACAAGTCAAATTATCTGCCTGTGTACCGAACGGCGTGGCAAAAACTAATACCCAGTACATGGTTACTTTTACGGGTACGACGGATAAAGCCCTGGATGATTTTGAAATAGACTGGATCGCTAATGACGGATGGAACTGGAAAGACATTGCCTGGGGAAATGGGAGAAAAAGTGTTTCCGGAACTTTTACATCCAAAGGGCTGGTTGAAACTTTAACTGATTTTGATGAAAATGATTCTAACTACGGATATATCCGGATAAACAATAGGGATGCCGCCGTGACAGAGCGTGGTCAGGTTGAGGCAACATTGACAAACGTCAAAATCACCATTGACGAGCTTGCCAATGATACCATGGTACTGTTCCTGGACAACGACCATTGGGAAGGGACTTTCGATTTAGCGTCATATTTTCCACAAAAAGTAGAAGCGGGGAAAAGTTACAAAATTACTGTTCGTGGAAATCTTGATAAAGAAATCGAGAAATTTTCAATTTCGATAAAGGGCGACAGGTTGGATGATTCATGGGATGATATAACGGAGCAGGATTCCAAATCTGCAGAAAGAGGACCCGGTATTTTTAGTTATGAAGCAACATTACAAATCAGCGGAAGTGCAACGGCAACAAAAAATTACCTGGTAATACGAAATCACGATGCGTCAGGAGAGCCGCGTTGGGATATTGCCGCAATTATTACCGGTTTGAAGGTAACGGTAGTGGAGATTGACGAATAAGGTGAGCGAAGGAGTATAATAGCAGATATGGAAACAAGAAAAAGTATACCAAGAGCGACCTTGGCAAGGATTTACTCCATAGAACGGCAGATTGCTTCCGGGAGCTATCCCAATGTCAATGATCTGGCCGAAAAATACGGATGCGGAACGGCCACTATTTACCGGGATATTGAGTACATGCGGGATAGATTAAACGCCCCCATTGAGTACGATGCAAAGGAACGGGGCTGGTACTTTTCCGAGAAGGGATTCAGGCTGCCGGCCCGTTATGCTGCGTCAAATGACATGCTGGCCCTGGGGATGGCTAAATCTCTATTGGAATTATACAAAAATACGCCCCTCTATGAATCGGCAAAACATCTTATAGAAGATATTACGGCGCCATTGTCCAATGATGATATTCCTGAAACTGAAAAATCCGCCTGGTATGAAAAGAGGATTATTGTCCCATCAGTAGCCTCGGCGCCGGTAAAGCCTGAAATATGGGAAGTAATTACAACAGGGTTACGGGATAACCGGGTCATTACCTTTGACTATAAAGGCCATTGGGATGCCGAGTACAATACCCGGCTTGTTCGGCCCTATCAGCTGCTCTTTGATACGGGTATCTGGTATCTTTACGGCTATTCGGAGGAGCGGGAAGCAACAAGGCTGTTCTCATTACAAAGAATGAAAAATGCATCCCTCACCAATGAAACATTTAAACTCCCCCAGGATTTTGATTATAATGCAAAAAATAATAACAGCCATTTTGGTATTTTTGAAGGTAAAAAGCAAAATTACCGCATTCAATTTTCCAATGATGTCCTCCCTGCGATTGAAGAACGCCAATGGGCAGAGGATCAAAAGATAGAAGATACCGGGGATGAATGTTTTATCCTAAGTTTTTCAAGCACCCAGTTTGATAAAGTGCTTTCCTGGGTACTTTCCTTTGGCTGTAACGCTGCGCCGATAGAACCGGCGCAGCTGGTTGCATCCTGGGAAAGGCATATTACAGAGCTTTATGCCGTTATAACTGATAAAACGGGAGAAACAAAATGATAATAGAATACTCTTTCGTTGGGGTTTTGATTAACCATACTCCCTATGATCATTTGGCTTCCTCTTGTCCGAGTTTCTTTTCAAAGAATTCGACTATTCCGAGATTTTCTTCTTTCCATTCAACAAGACGATACAATACTCGTTTTGCGAGAGTACTTGGGAAGTCGCGTTTTTTCTTCCGGAACACTTTTATAGACTCCACATTGTTAAAATCAAGGAGTGGAGCAGCGGTATTATCTTCGTCGTTGGGGATCGGTACAGATAAATCCACTCGGTTACCAAATCTGTAACGCATTTTACCTGGATGTTCTCTCCGACGATAGAATTCCGCATCAAGCTTATCGCTTGCCATAAATGCCATTTCTGTTTTCTTGACATCTCCTCCAACCCAAATAGACAAAAAAACATCGCTGAATTTCTTCATTTCAAATGCAATAAACTCACGGTCTTGATCATTTTCCCGGATAGGCTCATATTTTCCTTCATTAAATATTGAAGTCTCATCATTTACTTTCAATGCCTCATTTAGTTTATCTAGAATCGAATTCCTAAAGAGGTGCGGAAATACAATTATATCGTGTTCTTCCATTATGTCTTCAATTATCTCTCCACCAAGATCTATTTCCTTAATTAATGTATTTATAATAAGAACTATTTCTTTGTGTACCTTCTCTGTGTCGTCGAAAGTGCTCTTTTGAATCCTTTTTCCCATATCTGTTAATGCATCTCCAATAGTTCGAGCCTGATCGTTATCTAAATACATCATTAAATCCTGGTAATATTTTAAAGTAAGCTCTCTGAATATTTCAATAGTAATCGAAGCTTCCCAAACTTTCCAAACGTCTTTTATATAATTCTGAAAAACGTCTATTTTCCTTTCCAAAATCCTTATGTCTTTGCCCTTTTGTTCTTCTACGGCTGTTTGCCCTTTTAATAAAACAAGTGTAATTAATGCGCCAATAAGGGCGCCTAATGCTGCCCCCATGTAGTTTGCAGGCAGAACATTCCAAGGCATAATACCAAAAATAACAGAAATAGCGCCAAATATAATTATCGCAAAAATTGTAGCTATAATAGCCCTTTTATAATTTAGTTCTTGCTTTTTCTTCATTATATGCTCCTAAAGTCAATTTATTAGTATAACCAGACATAAAAATCATACCAAATGCTCCCAGATTATACAAGTCTTACATTGCCGGATGGTGTTTTTTGTGTGGACTCTGGACCTAACCCATTACTCTAAGGATACCGTACTATAGCATCATTCATTTTTCTTCTCCTTCAGTATGTTTAGCATAAATAGGTCGTAAATCTTTATGCACATACCTAATTGAACTTGGGCTTTGTTTATATGCTTCAACACAAACTTCTTTAGTTAAATACCTTTCCGATGATATATAAAAAAGAGCCGCATAATCTTTTTTAACAGCTTCGAGACATAATTCATTTGTCCATAATTTTTCAGGTACTTCAGAAAGTGCATTATGGTCAATTTTTACTGCCGCAAGCCATTCTTTATATGTCTTTTCTTCGGTCATAGTATAAGGTTCCCTTTATTCAATTTGGTTGTCAAATATTAGTATACTTCTCCATCATCTTCTCCGGCGTTACTAATTTTTCCGGCGAGACTTTCTTTGTATCCCTCGTTGTCCGGATCAAGTTCGCAGGCTTTGGCGTAGTCCGCGGCAGCAGCCTCATAGTCATCATCCAAGAATTTGAAGCGTACGCCCCGACTAAAACAGGCATCGGCGAGGGTGCTCTTGTAGCGTATGTTGGAGGGATCCAATTCGACGGCTTTCGTGTAGGCAAGGATAGCCTTGTCTTCGTCATGAACTGCGAAAAACGCTTTGCCGCACTCAGCAAACTCTTCGGCCGTACCCGCCATCTGCGCCGCTTTTTCGTTGGCGCTGGCGAGGGCTTTTTGGTAGTCCTTGTACTCCGGGTTAAGTTCGCAGGCTTTCATGAAGTCCGCGACAGCCTTGCCGTAGTTCCCATTGCAACTGTAGCACAACCCGCGCCGGTAGTAACCCATAGCTTCAGATGGGCATAGATCGATGGCTTTACTGAAGTTGGCAATAGCCGCCGCGTTGTTCTCCGCCGTATGCGCCGCTTCGCCACGCTTACTATAAACGGCGGCCAGATTGTGTTTCGCCAACGACTTGAGATCCTCTGGGGCGCCCTGGGCAAGCCGGGTTGCAAACGTGATTGCCTCGTCCCAGTCTTTCGCGTCATTCGCCGCTTTCCGCAGAGACGACCACCGCAAGAGCATGTCCCATTCCCCCGACGAGGGAATGTTCGCACCGCTCAGTTCATCCGCAGAGACGACAGAACGTTTTGCGCTTTTCATCCTTGCCTCCGCCTGTTTTGTCTCTTTCTACCATACCAATAAAGCCCATTGTTTTCCGTATTTCCCTCCCCTATCAGGAAACAATTGTTAACGCACTGGCGCTATCTTTACATTTTGTGCCATGTATGGAAATGTTTGCCCTCACAAGTTGTGGTGTTCTGCGGTGTTGATTTACATCTTTCAATCGTCAGTCCACATTTGCGGCATTCATATGTCGCATCACCATCATCGGTGATTTTTGTCCATGAGTGGAAGTGTTTCCCCTCACATGTTGTCGAATTCTGTGGAGTTGTTGCATTACGAACAACCTTGCCACATTTGCTACACTGATAAACTGCCATAACAAGCTCCTTGCTTAGTTAGTTACCTCTTTGCATAAAGAAAAATGACCGTACAAGCCAAAAAGCGATTGCTCAAAATACCTTTATGGTTTATTTTATATCCTCTTTTATGGTTTGTGTCAAGCCAACACAGATTATGTTTTTTTGAAAAAACCTTCATAAAATATTCCCTTCACGCAATACTCCGAATCTTCCGCCCTCCGTTAGTATACTTCCCCATCATCTCCTCCAGCGTTAACTTATTAACCAGAAAATCATTCTGCAAAGACGCCACCGTAACATTGGCGCCGGTAAAATCAAAATTTGTATCCCCAAGGATCGTTTCATAAAAACACTCAATAAAGCGGATAAACGCCGCCTTGGTAACATAGCCAACATTGACCTTGAGATCGATCCGGCCGGGCCGCAGCAGAGCGGGATCCAATTTTTCCGGGTGGTTTGTGGTTAGTATTAATAACCTGCCCGCCGGAGCGGTAATGCCGTCAATGGCATTCAGGATGTCCGCAAGATTTGTCGTGTTAAAACTGTTTTGTCCCTTCGTAAACGGACTGCTTATCTTCAATATTTGCTGTTCAGTATCAGTAACCGCTTTTGCCGTGTCTTCCCGGGGCCGGACTATTTTATTGCTGTCAATATCTTCAACCGTAAAGATACAGTTGTTGGGCAAATCGGCGGCGGCATGGGCAAAATTTTGCAGATCACCGGCGTTTAATACACAGAGGTTTTTGTTAAAATGGGCGGCGATTGCCTTTATCAAACTGCTCTTGCCGGTTCCCGGAGGACCGTAGAGCAGGATGCCAAACTGGTAGGGGATACCCCGACTGAGGTACCAAGCCTTGTTGGTATAAAAAGACCCTATGGCTTCCAGGGTTTTTGAAATGTCGGCCTGGTCCATAAATATGGTGCCAAATGTCCGCTTATCAATACGGGAACATTCCTTCCAATATTTATCCTCCTGTTCAAAGGTGTACACAATAGTTTTCTCCGGATCCGATTTATTATTTTTCATATAGATAAGGGTGTTCCGCAATTCTGGAAAATAACGGGAATCTCTGCCTATTATGGTCATGGAGAAAGTAAATTTTTCCTCAAGTGACATGGTCTCATTTTCATGCACCCTGATAAGGACCCATTTGTTCCTGAACCGCAGCAGGTGTGTTCCTTCCCCAATGCCGATACAGATATTCTTTGCTTCCCCCCATTTGCCGTTGAGCAGCCGTATGATACGCAGCTTTTTCACGGTTTTTCCGCTTTCAAAGAGATTCATCAGCATATAATAGCACCAGTTATTATTGCCAACATACATGGTGGTGGTACACTGCTTATAAACCCATTGAAACAGGTTTATAAAGACATTCTTGTAAACCGTGCTGAGCATGGTTATTCCGTAAAGGCCGATTATCATCGGCAGTACCGCGGAGGCATCTATTTGCGCTAAAAGGTTATTCATGTTTTTGAGTATAGCACCGGTGATCTATCATAGAATGATGGGCCAATATTTTTTTCAAATAAATATATCAATATACCGTCCGAAAGGATAAACGAAGGGAGGCTGCTTCACGGCAGCCTCCCCTATGCGCCTTCCATCCCCCCGGAGCCTTACCTACATCGCCCTAACCTTAAATATACTAATCGATTCATCCAAGCCTGCAACGCCATGCCCGGCGCTTTCTGCGAATTGGACCACCGAACTGGAATGATCCGACAGGGTATTAAAGTCGCGCTCACAGGTCGTAACCTTTTCCGCTACCCCAAGGCTTAATTCTGTAAGGGAACGGCATAGATTGGACGCCGATGAAGCTTCGGTTTTCATAACCGAAGCGCCGTTTTTAACGTCCACCGTAATGGTGTTGATTATCTGGTTAGAGCGTACTATCTGTTCCGCCCCTATGCTTTGTTCACGGGTAGCGTCGTGTAAACGGGTGGAAATCTTTTCAACATTCTGTATCTTTTCAATGGTTTGCACAAAGGACTGCTCCACTTCGATGGAAGCGGTGGCGATTCCCCGTATCTTTTTCTGAATCGACAGGAGGGCTTCGCTGGAATTTTTTGACTGCTGGGAAGTGGCCTCCGCCAGTTTGCGGATTTCCTGGGCTACCACCGCAAAACCCCTGCCCGCTTCCCCTGCGTGGGCCGCCTCTATGGCGGCGTTCATGCTCAATAAATTAGTCTGGGTTGCCACATCAGAAATAACCTTGTTCATTTCCGCCAGGGATTGGGATTCAAGCTCAACCTGCTTGGTCGCTTCCGCTACTTCCGACAGCCGCTTTTTTTCTTCCGCCGAGGAGCGTACCAATTCTTCCACATTGGCGCTCATCGATAAAGCGCTCTGCTCCACAGAACGAATACTGGCGGCCATCTCTTCCATTGCCGAAGAAGCGTCGCTTATGGCGTTGCCCTGGCCGTTTATTTTTTCGTTGAGCCGTTCTATCTCGTTCATAATATTGAGAACCTTAGATTCGGATTCGCTGATGGATTGGTTCTCCCGGTTTATGTCCGTACGGATAGATTCTACCACTTCCCTGGCGCTGGAAATAGTTTCCCGGGTTATCCCCGCCGAGTTTGATAAATTATCCGCGATCTGCTGTATCGAAGTCGAGGAATCCTGTATCTTTTTTACCAGGCCGCTGATGCCTCCGGTAAAATTATTGAAACCCTGGGAAAGGGCGGACGCTTCTTTAGAGCTATAGTCCCCGGATTCAATGCTCAAATCCCCGCTGGCAATAACATCGAAACATTTTACCAGCTCTTTAAAGGGACGGGTAATAGCGGTACTCATAAAAATTGCGGCAATAGACACCAATACTGCAATCAAGACGGCGGTTAAAATGATGAGACGCAGCAGAGCCTGTGCGTCCTCCTGCAGCACCCCAAGGGACCCGGTTGAAACCATGAACCATTCCGTCCCGGCTACCGGGGCAGAACAGACGTAGGTATCCCTGGTAAGGGATACCGTCCCACTCTTTGCTAATACCGATTCCCGGCTGATAGTTTTATCTATAGTATCAAAGAAATTACGCTGCATAATATAGCTTGAATCGCTATGGGTCAGGAACAAGCCGTCAGCGTCAATAAGGAAGCTCCGGCCGTCAGAGGTGATCTTCCGGGCATTGACCAGATCCACCAGGACATCCATAAACACGTCGACCCCGACTACCCCGATGATCTGCCCCGCCGCATCTTCGGCGGTCCGGACTATGGAGACGCATATCTTCCCGGTTTGGGAATCTTCATAGGGGTCGGTAAGAATAATTTGACCGGGGGACTGTATGGCGGTAATAAACCAGGGGCGCTTAACCTGATCCCAGGTTTCGGAATCCCTATAGGGCGCCCAGTCTGTGGCGGTAACAAAATAGCCACCGTCAAAACGGGAAGCAAGGGTTCCAAAATACATTTCAAAAACCGTGGAATTGGTGGAAAGTATATCCTTGAGGATGCGGTCAAAGGATTCCAGGGAAGGAACATCCGCCGCAAAGGAGGCCGCCTGGGTGGTCATCTGAATCGCCGGGGCCAGGGCGTTCTGTATGTCCGCATTCAGGTAGCGCATGGTGATATCCGCATTGGAACGGAGGTTTTTTTCCGTAATTTTGGACAGGTTGGTCATAAAAATTACGGAAAAAATCGTGGAGATCGTCAGTACCAAACCAAGACACAGTAACAGAATCTGCAATGAAAGCGAAACATACCTCTTTTTCATGTTCAATTCCTTTGTACTTGTGGGCTAAAGGGACTTTTTAATTATTCCCAAACAGATGGTATAGTCAAGTAGACAATGGGGGAAATAATGGATGACTAAGTCCCCGGGGATCGGATATAATGGATTATGACTATCCATAAAACATCCGCCCTGGTAGCCCTGGTAGCAAGCCTTCTGTTTTTTGCCCTCTCCCTCACCCCTTTCTTTCGGCAGGGGGAACACAAGGTCTACGATATATTTCTGCGCTTTAGGCCAAAACGGGAACGCCTGGGCAATGTGGTCTTTCTTGATGTGGATGACCAGTCGGTGGCCCATATCGGGGTATTCCCCTGGCCCCGGTCGGTGATGGCCGAAGGCCTCCTGCGGCTTAAGGAATACGGCGCCAGGGCCGCTATTTTCGATATTGAGTATATCGACAAAAGCCCTACCCAGGTAGACGAGGTGTATTTGCAAAAGGGGCTGCAAGCCGATTATAACCGGCGCTTCTCCGAAATAGGCCTTACGGTGACGGAACTGCTCAAAGCTATCAGCACGGGACAAATCCAGGGGAATGACGCCTCCCGCTATACCAATGATATACTGGAAACCATTGCCCTTGAAAGGGACGGCCTCTACCGGGATACCCTGAGTATTACCAGGGATAATGATGAATACCTTGCCCGATCCGCCGCTCTGTTTGGGCACGCCTGGGGAACACTGAACCTGCAGGATGAATTCCTCCTTACCGGGGAGCAGGCGGAGCGGCGTGTTCTGGCGGAAGAGCAGTTTTCCTACCCTATCACCGCAGGGGAGGATATTCCGAGCGGGAATAGTATTGATGTGCTTGCCGCAATTCCTTCGTTCATGGGAGCTGTTCGGGGGGCGGGGTTTACCAACGTTGAGATTGACATCGATGGTATCAGACGGCGTATATACCTGACCCGTAAAGTTCAGGACCATTGGTATTTACAGCTTGCCTTTGCACCCTTAGTTGATGCCCTGGGAAATCCATCCATTGAATTACAGCATCGCAGACTTATTATGAAAGGGACTTCCCTCCCGAACGCTCCCGATATCGTCATTCCCCTGGACGACACGGGGGCCATGATGTTGGACTGGCCTGCAACAAGCTACCGGGACAGCTATACCCATGTTTCTTTTGTACGGTTTTCCCTGCTTGCGGAATACCAGTCCAATATCGAACAATACCTGGATGCCCTTTTTTTTGCGGACCGGAATTTATTTCCCTATCTTACAGAAAACGCCGGAACCATTGCCGCTGCTTTTAACAAGGCCGGCGATTCCCGCTCTCTTGCGGTAGATGAAACCAACGACGAAGCCTTTGCGGCGTACCTCACCCAGCGTGACGACGGCCTTTCCCGCCTGGAAACATTTCTGGGGACCGCTTTGACTTACCTTGAAAACGAGACAGCGGGGCTTTTGGAAAATGCTTCGGACAGTGAAGCCGCATATATTGGAAGAAGCCCGGTACTGCCAAACCCTTCTTGAATACCTTGAAACAGAGCATACCGCGGTAAAAGAAACCAGCGCCTATTTGAGGGAAACCCTGGAAGGGAAGTTGTGCATTGTCGGGCGGGTCGACACGGGTACCACCGATATTGGGGTCAACCCCTTCTTTGGCGAATACGTTAATGTGGGTACCCATGCGGTGGTACTGGACACTATTCTGTCCTCTTCGTTTATTACCCCCCTGCCTTCCTTCTGGAGTGTAATTATACTGTTCCTGTTGGCTCCCGCAGTGACCATCGGCATTACAAAGGCCAACCCGGGAATCCGCTTGTTCCTGGGAATGGGGGCCGCAGTTCTCTTTATCGGTTTTTCCCTTGGCCTTTTCATTTTTAAGGGTATTTTCCTGGAACCCCTGGCCCCGGTACTCGCCCTGGTTACGGCACTTGTGTTCCGGGAAACCATTGCGTTTATGGGAACAGAAAAGGAAAAACGATTTATCCGTACCGCCTTCTCCCGGTACCTTGCCCCAAAGGTCATTGAGCAGATCATTGCGGACCCCTCAAAACTGCAGCTCGGCGGTGAGAAACGGGATATGACCGCCATATTTACCGACATCAGAAGTTTTTCTACCATTTCAGAGGCCCTTGGAGACCCTGCCCGCTTGGTTCAGCTCCTTAATTTTTATCTGACCCGGATGAGTAATATTATCATGGACAACCAGGGGACCATTGATAAATACGAAGGGGACGCGATTATCGCTTTCTTCGGGGCGCCGCTGGAACTGCCAACCCACGCTATTATGGCCTGCCGTTCCGCGGTTCAAATGAAGAAGGCAGAAATTACCATCAATAAGGATGCCATTGCAGAAGGCTTGATCAATGATACAGTAATAGAGGCTTTATTGAAAAAGGGCGTTATAACAGAAAAGGACAAATCGGAACCGCTTTTTACCCGCCTGGGTCTCAATACCGGGGACATGGTCGTTGGTAATATGGGGACCCCAAATAAGATGGACTATACAATCATGGGGGACGCGGTGAACCTCGCGGCTCGACTTGAGGGGGTAAATAAGCAGTACAATACCCGGGGAATTCTTATCAGCGAATATACCCGTGCTAAAATCGGTGAGGAATTTCTTCTGAGGCGGCTGGACCAGGTACGGGTGGTGGGAAAAAATGAACCCCGCCGGCTCTACGAACTTTTAGACATCGCCGGCGATGCATCTGCGGAAGATACAAAGACTGCGGAGCTCTTTAACACCGCCCTGGATATATTTGAAAGCCGAAACTGGAAAGCAGCGGAAGAAGCCTTTGCAGCGGTTCTTGAAATCCGGCCCTTCGACGGACCGGCAGATTTATACCTGAAACGGTGTATAGCCTACGGGGAAAAACCGCCCGCCGATGATTGGGATGGCGTGTATAATCTGGACCAGAAATAGGCTTCTGAATGATATGAAAAACTCCCTGAAATGTATCCGAATTCAGGGAGTTCTTGACAGAATTTTCTCGTTAAATCTACAAGCCCGGGGCAAAGGACGCCTTCAGGCCATTGGTCCTTAAGGCGACCCAGTCTCCCTTGAGGGGGACATCCCGGGGATTTACTTTGATCAGATAGTACTGACCTTCATCGGTGGGATCGTAAACCCGGATATCACCGGTATTACCATACGCTTCGATTCTGAACACAACCGGGGTGTCCAGGTTTTCGGCGGTCAGAAATTTCTCGTAATCCTTTAGGCTGATACTCTGTACCAGATCCATCCGGGAATTGGTATAACTGCGGTATACCTGGGCGCTCAGCCCCGCAGGAATATCCCGGCTGATAGGCTTTTCATCATAATTGAGCCAGAGCAGATAGGAATGGCCGCAGCCCCAGGATGCGCTGTCATAGGCGGTGTCCGAGAACACATGTATCCCCACTCCGCCATGACCATCCTCAGCGCCGCCCTCATAACGAATATTGAATATATACTCCATGGACCCGCTTTGGGGAACCCGTAAATTGACCTTAGCTAACCGGGCAGCCGTATCATTCTGGAAGAACCTGTCGTTGGTCCAACCCCACCGGCCCGAGGCAATACGGTACTCCGGGACCTTATTCTGCGCATACACCGGCCATGCCGCCGACAAGGTAATACCGACAGCAAAGAGAAAAACCGCCATCCGTTTCATAATCAACTCCTTGATTTAATTTGCTATACTACTATAACACACTTTTTTGATAATGGTTAACATTTTTTTCCAAATTTTTATGCCAAGACGGATCCCGGGGCTTGTATAAGGTTTTCCATATATGGGAAACTACAATAATGTCTGATACACCTACCACCCACATGGATGCCGCCGATAGGCTGGGAACAGAAAAAATCGGCAAATTGCTACTCCGCTTCTCCATTCCGGCTATTACCGGGATGATTGTCAACGCCCTATACAACGTGGTGGACCGGATCTTCGTTGGCCGGGGGGTAAACGAGGTGGCCCTGGGGGGCCTTTCCCTGGTTTTGCCCCTAATGACCATCACCATGTCCTTTTCCATGCTCTTCGGCATCGGCGCGGCGAACATGATCTCCATGCGCCTTGGCCAGGGCCGTCGGGACGAGGCGGAAAATGCCCTGAACCATTGTTTCTGGCTCCTCATTGGGATGGGAATCATCCTAATGGCCGTGGAATTAGCCCTTCTGGACCCAATTCTTTCCCTTTTAGGGGCCCAAGAGGGAAGTACCGCCCTAAGCTACGCCCGCAGCTACTACCGGATCATCCTTTTTGGGCAGGTTTTTTTGCTGGTGGGCTTCGGCTTTTCCCACTGTACCCGAGCCCAGGGCTTCCCCACCATCACCATGCTGAGCATGTTCATCGGCGCAGGGATGAACATGATCTTGGACCCGATTTTTATCTTTGTTTTCCACTGGGGGGTGGAAGGGGCCGCTTGGGCAACCATCATCTCCCAGCTTGCGGCGGCAATCTGGATACTGTCCTTCAATTTTAGTAAAAAGGCGGTGATCCGGCTCCGGCTCAAGACCTTTAAGCCATCCCTGAACATCGTGGGCCAGATCATGGTCTTCGGTTCCGCCCAGTTTTTCCTCCAATTTGTCATGTCCGCGGTGCAGCTCCTCTACAATTCCACCATGGGCTGGTACGGGGTTGAAGCCCTGGGGGTAGCCAATGGGGGGGATATCGCCCTCTCGGGGATGAACATCAATGGGTCTATCCTCATGCTTATCCTCATGCCCATCTTCGGGATCAACCAGGGAGCTCAGCCCATCCTGGGGTACAACTACGGGGCAAAGAAGTATCACCGGGTCCTCAGGGCATACCTGGCGGCCACTGCCGCCGCCACGGCAATCGCCACACTGGGCTTTATCCTGGCGGAACTGTTCCCGGTCCAGCTCATACGCCTCTTCGCCCCGAATGGCAGCCCCGCCCTGATGCGCTTCGCCCCCTGGGCCATGCGGGTAATGATGATAATGCTGCCCCTTAACGGATTCCAGATCGTGTCTTCCAATTTCTTTGTAGTCACCGGCAGGCCGAAAACTTCAATCGTCCTTTCTTTGATGCGCCAGTGTATTGCCCTTATTCCCTGTATACTCATCTTCAGCAGAATCTGGGGCCTCTGGGGAGCCATTGCTGCAACTCCGGTGGCGGATGGAGTGGCGTTCCTGTTTACCGGAATCATGATTATTTTTGAACTGAAGAAACTCCGCTCCCATGCACCACAGTAGGCTTTCTCCACCGGCACAGGGTTTCTGCGGCGGAGCAGACCTTGTCCGCCAGGCAAATTATCCAGCCTTCCCGGTATTGCGGCGGGTGCAGCAGGGTATAGGGCCACATATGGGTCCGGATTAGGGACGCCTCTTTATCCGATATGTTAAAGTATTTTCGTCCGTTTTCTGCGGCAGCGACAGGATGGGTCCATCCGTGAAGGGACCACATCTTTTCCGGCACATGCCAGTCGTAGAGAAAAAAATCATGGAGAAGGGCGGCCTTAACAAGGCTCTCCGTATCGGTGATCTTAAAAAACTCCCCCATACTAAAACTTAAGCGCGCCACGTCCAAACTGTGTTCATAAACAGAAATTTTTCCATGCTGGATAAATTTTTTGGATTCAGAGAATTTGCTGTCGGTAAGAATGCCGGCGGCGATTTTTTCAAAAAGCAGAGTATCCTTCATGCCAACCCATCCACGGGGTTTTGTATCCCCGCTTTTTTATTTTGTATATACCGCCGGATGGTAAAAAACGCATCCACCGCGAAGGTCCCAAGAAAAACCAGATCGACTCCGAACAGCGCCCGTGGGCCGATAAAACGTATCAGAGCCATGGCCAGATCCCAGTAAAAATACACCAAGGCCAGTGCTACCAGGCCGAAGAACAGGGATGTGGTCAGGGCTATACGTTTTTTGTAATTGCACCACCAGGTAAAAGGATAGGTATCATAATCCCAACACTTCTTGTTAAAGGCCTTTTCCAGAAGAAGGGCAGCCAAGTATTCTACCACCGTACAAAGCAGGGCGCCGGAAATAAATACCAGCGGGGGATAGGGTTTGAGGGGCAAACCAGCGGCATACACCGCAAAACCCCCAAACCCGTGGACCGGTACCCAGGGGCCCTTAAAAAAACCCTTACTCACAAACCGTTTACGGACGATAGATTCCATGATGGTCTCCCCTACCCATCCGCTCAGGGAAAAAAAGAAAAAAAGAAAAACTATCTTGTCCGTTCCGATGGTAAGGGGATTAAACATCCTAGGCAGTCCGGAGGGGAAGCTCGCCCTTTGGGCTCGGCGGAGTGTTCCGGGTATTCATGATCAGCATCTGCAAACGGTTTTCTATGTTCGCAAAGCTGGTATCCGGGTCATAATCCAGGGCAAGGATCTGAATACCGGGGTACTCTTCCTTAATGCGCTTTACAACCCCCCGCCCGGCAAAATGGTTGGGCAGGCAGCCAAAGGGCTGCAGGAGGATAAAGGATTTTACCCCCCGGGAGGCGCGATGCAGTATATCTGCGGCCATGAGAAAAGACTCGCCGGAACAGATCGAACGGTCTATGATAGGATCACTATACTTAGCCAGATCCGGCAATTGCAGGGCGGGTTCATACAGCGGATGTTTACGGGCCGACAGTTCCATAATACGCAGGGCAATATCAAAAAATTTATCCCCCATAAAGGCCCGCAGCATTTCAAACTTGGAATAGATCACCTGATAATTCTTAAACTTTGAAATGATATGCATAAGCATGAGGTTCCGGTATATATCGTACATCCGGGGAAGCTCCACCTCCATATTATTCTTTTCAAGGTATTCTTCAATATAAAAATTGGAACCCGGATGGTAGGTTAAAAGATATTCCCCGGTGATAAAAACCAGGGGCTTGCGTACGGACCGGTCGTAACGGACGGCGCGGACCGCCTTAATAGCCTTTCTATAGGCCCGGAGCGCACTCAGCATACCTCCCCGGCTCAGGGCATCGGCGATCTTATCCACCGAAACTTCAAACACCCGGTCGGTCTCCCCCTTTTCAAATTCGTAGGGGCGGATCTTACGGCGAAGATCCTCCAGGATTTCTACCATCACCAGACCCCAGCCCGCCCGGGCAAAGGACATTTCGCTTAATTTAAACCCCGGGTGAATATTTTTAAGATCGTGGATGTCCGTAGAAAAAATCGGCACCTGGGGGTAGCCCGCATCGTCCAGGGCTTTGCGGGTAAGGAACATATAGTTCACCAGACGGCAGTCGCAGTAGGTTTTCCCCGTACCGACAACCACCTCATCGGGATTGTACTCCCCGCTCTTCAAAACCGCCAGGGCTTCGCCGATAAGCATCTGGGCGGGAAAACAACTATCGTTGTGTACATATTTCTTGCCCAGCTGAATAGCTTCTCTGCCGCCCATGGGCAGGGGGGCAACCTTGAAGCCCTGCTTTCCGATTGCTGCGGACATGACCTTGCAGAAGGACCGGCTTACATTGGGTATCAGAAATATTTTATCCTTGTTTTTCTTGGTAAATTTAACCGGATAGGGATCCTGCAGGGCTTTAATTTCCATCCTGCCCGCTTCCCGTTCCCGCCTGGCCTGGACGGTTTCGATAAAGGAACGGACCCGTATCCGCAGGGGGCCGGCCACTTCGCTTTCATCGAGTTTCAGGATAAGGGGCGCCTTTCCGGAAATCTCCTTCATGATACGGGTTACCTCATCGGTGTAAATCGCATCGTGCCCGCAGCCGAAACTGAATATCTGCACATACTCAAGGGCGGGATGCTGAGCGGTATATATAGCCCCGGAGAGAAGCCGCGCATGGTTACTGTTGTTAATGTCCAGCATGGTCCGGGAAAGCTCCAGGTCCTTCAGCCCCTCAAGGGCGTCCACCGTAATAACCGGGATGCCCCAGTTGGTAAAATAACGGGATAACTGGTGGTTTACCATCTCATCAAACTGATAATGACGCCCGGTTATAACCACGGCGAATTTTCCTTCCCGTTCCGCCCCGGCGATAATGCGGGAACCTTCCACCACCAGATCCGTATTGAAGCGCTTCAGGGAGGCATCCCCCTGGGCAATGGCGTTGAGAACGGCTTCCCGGGGAATACCGTAGGTATCCTGCATATAGCGGCAGAGCTGCCGGTCCCGGTCATCCTGTTTAAACCAATGGAAAACCGGATCATCCAGGGGGATGTTCCAGTTGCGCTGGGGATCGTCGGAATATTTCACCACCAGGGGATATCCCTTGAGCACCGGACAGGTATAGGTACTGAGGGGCTCGGGATTATCCGGGGGAAGATGCACAAAGAGGGGCAGGAAAATACGATCAACCTTACTGGCGATTAAATCGTGGATATGCCCGTGGACGAGCTTTGCGGGAAAACATACCGTATCGGAAGCTACGGACTGGAGACCCCGGTCAAAGAGCTTGCGGGTACTGGGGTGGGAAATCCTGGTCTTAAAGCCCAGGGCTTGAAAAAAGGTGGTAAAGAAAGGCATGGTGCGCCAGAAGTCCAAAACCCGGGGCAGACCAATGGTAATATTTCTATCCGGACATACCGGGGTAACCGGATAATCGGCGAAGAGCAGTTTTTCCCGGAACTTAATCATATCCGGAACCGCATCCATCTGGGTATTGATCAGTTTAATTTTTTCCCGGACAGCAGCATCCTCAAGGCTGCCGATTACCTCTCCCCGCTCGCAGCGATTCCCCGTAACCCAGGTCATTCGCCCGCCGCCGGAAGGTCCGTCGGAATTTTTTCCATAAAAAAAGTTGACCAGAGTGCGGTTACAGTTGTTCGTACAAAAGCTGCACCTATTATTCGTTTCCTGGGTATAATCAAAATCCGCCACGGCATCCAGGCCGATAAAACGGGTCTTGTCCGCAGAGCCATGGGGGGACGTGAAACCCCGGGCGGCGATATGTTTTTTTGTAAGCAGGGCAATACCGATTGCCCCCATCTCCCCCGGATAGGGGGCGCGGATTACCGGCTTCTCCAGGTACTGTTCCAGGGCGCGGAGTACCGCATTGTTTTTAAAAGTACCCCCCTGTACGACAATCTTGTCTCCCAGTTCGGCGAAGTTTGATATACGGATAACCTTGGTAAACACATTTTCTATTATGGAACGGCACAGGCCGGCCATAATATCCTCCGCCTGTTTCCCGTTTTTCTGTTCCGTAATAATAGTACTGTTCATAAACACCGTACAGCGGCTTCCCAGCTCCGCGGGATTTTTCGCGTTAAAGGCAGCTTCCGCAATGTTACTCACCGGAATATTGAGATTGGAAGCGAAATTCTCCAGGAATGAACCGCAGCCCGACGAACAGGCTTCGTTGAGGGTAATATTGGTAACGATGCCATCGGCTATGGTAATAGCCTTCATATCTTGGCCGCCGATATCCAGGATAAACGTGACCCCATCCATATACTTCTGGGCCGCCTCGGCGTGGGCCACGGTTTCCACCGTATGGTAATCGGCGCCGAAGGCCTTATCGAAGAGCAGTTCACCGTAACCGGTGGTACCCATGGCGATTATTTCCAGGGTCACCCCCATATCATCGTACTTCTTTTTCAGATCCACCAGGGCCTGTTTTATAACCCGCAGGGGCTCACCTTTATTGTTGGAATAAAAGCTGTCCACCACATTTTCATCTTCATCCAGGAGCACAAATTTTGAGGTGGTGGAACCCGCATCGATCCCCAGATACACCCGCAGGGTATTCCCCCGTTGTACCGCCGTAGGATGGGGCAGGTCGGGAAGTTTATGCCGTTCCTCGAATACGCTGCGCTCCCCGGGGGTGTCAAAATACTGCTTTCGTGTTACCGGGATGGAGGCGCTGATAGTTTCGCGGTAATGGGCAAGGGCGGAAAGGGCCTTCTCCGGCTGGAATGTCGAAGTTTCCTGTAAAAACATTTCGTCCAACGACAGCGCCGTACCATAGGCTATCAGGGTTTCCGGATTTTCCGGGCGGATAATATCCGCTTCCTTAAGGCCGAGCCTTTCGGCAAAGACCCGGATCAGGGTGGGGTTAAAGGTAAGGGGCCCCCCTTCAAAGATGATAGGAGGCTTAAGCGCAAGCCCCTGGGCAAGGCCGCCGATAGTCTGTTTGACAATGGCGTGAAAGGCGGAAAGGGCGATATCCTCCGGCAGCCCCCCCTGGTTCAGCAGGGGCTGGATATCGGTTTTGGCAAAGACCCCGCAGCGGCCGGAAATATCGTAGACCGCGGTACCCTTCGCGGCCAGGGCTTCAAATTGTTCCACCGGGGTCCGCAGGAGGGAAGCCACTTCGTCGATAAACGCCCCGGTTCCCCCGGCGCAGCTCCCGTTCATACGCATATCCGAAGCGACAAGCCGTTTTATCCCTTCGTCATAATAAAAAAAGACCACCTTGGCGTCCTGGCCGCCCAATTCTACGGCAACCCGGGCCTGGGGATAGAAAATACGCACCGCGATGGCGTTTGCCACCACCTCCTGGATATAATGGGCGTGTATGGCCTCCGCAATGGGCTTACCCCCGGAACCGCAAACCGCAGTTTTAAACTCAATCCCGGGGAAAAGGGAGAAAACTTCGGTTAAAAGGGTATGTACCGTCTCGGATTGGTACGCATTATGCCGTTCATATCGGGAAAATAGGATTTTTTTACTTACCGGCTCCATTACGACCACTTTTACCGTGGTGGAGCCCACGTCTATGCCTAAACGCAGGGATGAATAATCTTGATTCATGGATAAGATTATAATAATGATTATCAAAAAAATCTACAAGGGCGATTACCGGTATTTGCGCTTGACAAAGATCTATACTGGAATGATAGTTCTATTAGGAGCTAATCGGTGCAACTTCAGCGTCCATCCTTTATTCAGGAACAACGCCTCAGACTGAATCCCCAGCAGATTCAGTCTATCAAGCTGATGGGCCTCCCTATCGTTGATTTACGGGAAAAAATAGAGGAAGAAATAGAACGGAACCCCGCCTTGGAGGTTTTGGAAGACCATACCCTACTCTCCCTGGACGCCGCCTATGCCCCACGGAAGGAAGAATACGATTATTTTGAGACCAGTTCGGATTCCGGTTTTGTCCGCAAGGGTGGGGATGAGGAGAGCGCGGAACGGCATAAATTTCTGGAAGGGGCGCTTTCAAGGCCCGAAACGCTCCAGGAACACCTTCTCTGGCAGTTTAAACTTGAAGTCCTGGATGATGAGCTCCGCCGTATCGGGGAGCTGCTCATCCAGAACCTGAACGAAGACGGTTTCCATAAGGAGCCGGTGGATCTGCTCCTAAAACATGAAAACCCGGCCCATATTGCCGGGGTGATCGCCCTGATCCGCTCCCTGGATCCGGTGGGGACCTGTACCGCCGATTACCGGGAAAGCCTCCGGGTCCAGGCAGCCCTCCTTCCCAAGGCGCCCCCGGGAATAATTGATGTTTTGGATTACCTGGAACCCCTTGAGCGGGGCAGGATTGCGGAGGTCACCCGGAAACTGGGCCGTACCGAAGAGGATTTACGCGCCTGTTTTGAGCGTATCAAGGAGCTTTCCCCCTTCCCCGGCCGGCGTTTTGCTGCCGATACCACCCGGTATGTGGTTCCCGATGTACAGGTGATCCGGAAGGAGGGGGAATTCGTTATCATCCTCAACGATGAGGAGATTCCGGTTCTGGGGATCAACCCTTTTTTCATGAAGATCGCCGGCCATACCGGCGGTACACCCGGCGAAAAGGCGGATGATAAACCCGCTCGGGACTTTGTTAAGGAAAATATCAAAGAAGCCCGGTGGTTTATCCAGTCGATCAACGAGCGGAACCATACCCTCCTGCGGGTTTCCCGGGCAATTGTAGAATTTCAGCGGCCTTTTTTTGTGAACGGCCCCAAGCACATCGCCCCCCTGACCCTGCGGGACATAGCCCAGGAACTGGGACTCAACGAATCGACCATATCCCGAACCGCCCGGGGTAAGTACATGCAAACCGAGTGGGGAATTTTTGAAATCCGTCATTTCTTTACCAATTCTATCAGCGGCGCCGGTTCGGGCGGATCACAGTATTCCAAAGAGGGGGTTAAGGAGATAATTAAGGAACTTATCACCACCGAAGCGCGGCATTTTTCTGATAAGGAAATCACCGAACTTCTTTCTACGAAGGGAATCCCCCTGGCCCGGCGCACCGTTGCTAAATACCGTAATGAACTGGATCTAGGATCATCCTATACCCGGTAGAAGTATAGACAAAAAAAGGAGAAGATTATGAATACAGAAGTTAAGGCTGTCCATTTTACCCTGAGGGATGACGCCCGGGAGTATTTGGACCGGAAAATCGCCCGAATCCCCAATGCGGAAAATATGATCATCGATCTGTTGGTTACCCTGACCAAGGAAGCCAAGGACTTTTCCGCAGAAGTCAAGGTGAACTTCCGGTGGGGGGTCTCAATCCATCTAAAAGAAACAGATTTCGAGCTCAACCCCGCGATTGATAAGCTCATGGGCAAACTGGAAACTAAAATTATCAAGGAAAAGGAAAAGGTTAAGGACGTAAAGGAAAAAGAACGGGCGGAGGAAAAGCGGGATACATCCTTTACGCCTTCTTAAGTTTTGCCTTCTATTCCCTTACCGGGTATTCTCCCACTGGTGGATAAACTGCAGCGCGTATTGCTGTATCCCGTCGAAGTAGGTGTCGATGAAGGCAGCGAGTTCCGGCCCCACGTAACGATAGTGCCAGCTTTCCCAAACATAGCCGGTTACCGCCTCGTAGCCGTCGGGAAAGGATAGGGACCAGCCGAAGCGGGCGGCATTGGGCAGTATCCAGCGGCCCGCGGGGGTTTTGGCAAAGCTGTCATCGATGGGGCCAAAGTCCATGACCAGGCCGGTTTGATGCTGACTATAACCGGGGCGGGCGGAAAGCCGGTCCGCTTCTTCCTGACCATCTTCACGGACATTGCGGGCATAGACCTCCACCTGGTAATCATAGGAACGGTAACTTGAGGCGGCGAGAAATACGACCCCTTCCGCTTGGGCGGCGTAGGCCATGGCTGTTAAGGCATTGGCGGCTGCCCGGCGGAGCATAAGGCCCCGGCGGTTTATCTGATACGCGCCGCCGGTAAGTTCCACCAGATCCTCCGGTTCATAGCCTTCGGGAAGGGCGTGGGCCTTGTCTACCAAGCGCCAAAGATAGGGGTCCCCCTCCAGGCAGGCCAGAAGGTCCAGGATAAAGTTGGGGCCATCCGCGGCGGCAGCCATAATCCGGCGGGAAAGATCCCCGGGGATCAGTGCCTTGGATAGGACCTGACGCATCTTTTCCGAAAAAACCAGTTCCGAATCCGCCCCGGCGATTACCGTCCCGGTTAAGCCGGAATCTCCGGCAATGGTTCCGGCGCCGCCAACGGCGAGGTTTCCCACCCCTGCCTGCTGCGGGGTTTCAGAAGGGGAACAGGAAACTAGCAGCAATACTATTGGTATAAACCATAGAATAGACCAAACAGCCCCGGCCGATAGGGGCTTAATCATTTCCGGTCCCCTGGTTGGTAAAAACGGACACGTACTTTCTCCTGGATTCCACCAGGGAATTCAGTTCCCCCAGCATGGCCGTATTAACCTCTTCGGCGATGGGAATGATGTACTTCACCGTCTCCTCGGTGTAACGGCCGATAAATTCAACGTTGAGCACAAATCCAAGGGAGATCATATTTGATATGCGATCCGCTACCTTGAGGATCTTCGCCTCCCGGGAAGCGCTTTCCCGGATACGGGTAAGAAACTCCGGTTTGGTCTCGTTGGGAAAACGGGTTACTTCTAACACCAGATCGTACACCTCCGGGCCTTCAAAATCGGTAGCCAAAAGGAGGTTGTGGTTAAAATCCGGAACATCCTCGATCAGATCGTGGACAATAGACGCTTTGAGAAGCACCGAATCGATGTATCCGTAGTCGATCAGGGTGGCCATGGTATCGAGCTGATGCCGGAACATATTGCCCCCGCCCTCCCGGACTTTACCGATAAGCGCAGTGGCAAGCTGCATATAGGGAGCGAGAAAGGTTCCTTTTAGGCGAAGCATTTCTTCGGTGGTCATTGCCGCTCCTCAGGCCATATCACGGATATAGGATTCCAGTTTGCCCGTCCGTTTCCGGGCATCCTCAAGCTTTAGTTTTTCTGCGGCAATCAGTTCCGCCGGGGCATTCTTCAGAAAATTTTCATTGGCCAATTTTGATTCCAGCCCCCCGATATATTTCAGGTCCTTTTCGATATCCTTGGTAAATTTCTGTTTGAGCTGGCCCAGATCCGCCGCTTCCGCAATATACACAAAGGCTTCAAATCCGGAGCCCACCACGGCGATAGATCCCTGGGGCCGGCTCCCCTCCCCTCCGGTTTGATCGCCTTCCAGGTTTGCTATGCCCGCCAGGAGTTTTACGAGCTCTGCGTTTTCGCTGAGTATCCTCCCCTTGGCCTCTCCAAGCCGGACCAGGACCCGCACTTTTTTCTCCGGACTTATGGTACATTCGCTGCGGAGCGTCCTGACCAGAACGACCAGTTCCTGCAAAAACACAAAGTCCGCCTCCGCCTTAGGATCGTACTTTTTCTCATCGTACACCGGATAGGCGGCGTTGATAAGCTGTTCCTGCGCGGCGCTGCAAGTTGCGGCGTTAAGCTTACCGTAGATTTCCTCGGTAACAAAGGGCAGCAGGGGATGGAGGAGCCGCAGCGATTGTGCGAGCACATCCAGGAGTACCGTAGTAGCCCGGTCCTTTTCAGTATCACTGCCGGATTTAAGGGAAAGCTTGGTGGCTTCCACATACCAGTCACAAAAATCGTTCCAGAAATATTCATAGGCCGTCTGAGCAGCATCGTTATAGCGGTAGGACAGAAATGCTTCGGTAAGGGTCTTAGCCGCGCCGTTAAGCCGGGAGTAAATCCACTTGTCCGCTGGAAGGAGGCTTGGACTTGCAACCAAATTCCGGCCTTCCAGGTTCATCAGGATGTAGCGGCTGGCATTCCAGATTTTGTTGACGAATTTGGAACCCATCTTAAAGGATTCCTTGTCCACCAGCAGGTCCTGCCCCTGGGCGCACATAAAGGCCAGGGTAAACTTGAGGGCGTCGGCGCCGAACTCGTCCACCAGTTCCAGGGGGTCCAAGCCGTTCCCCAGGCTCTTGCTCATCTTCCGGCCCTGCTTGTCCCGGATAAGCCCGTGGATATAGATGTCCCGGAAGGGAACCCTGCCGGTAAACTCCAGCCCTGCCATGATCATCCGGGAAACCCAGAAGAAGATAATGTCGTAGGCGGTTACCAATGCTGTGGTTGGATAAAAGGTTTTAAGATCCGCCGTATCTTCCGGCCATCCTAAGGTACTGAAGGGCCAGAGCCAGCTGGAAAACCAGGTATCCAGCACGTCCGGGTCCTGCTCAATATTTTTGGAACCGCAGTGGGGACAGACGGAAAGATCGGTCCGGGAAACGGCGGTTTTGCCGCAGTCCGCACAGTACCATGCGGGAATACGGTGGCCCCACCAAAGCTGGCGGCTTACACACCAGTCCCGGATATTTTCCATCCAATGCTGATAGGTGTTTTCCCATTTTTTCGGGTAGAAGATTATCTCCCCCTGCCGCCATGCCGCCAGGGCTTTATCCGCCAGGGGCTTCATCCGCACAAACCACTGCTCCGAAAGGAAGGGCTCTATCACCGTATGACAGCGGTAACAGTGCCCCACCGCATGGGTGATATCTTCTTCTTTAATGTAAAAACCACCGGCCTTAAGGTCCTCCAGGACTACTTCCCGGGCTTTCTTAACCGGGAGGCCCCGGTATTTTTCCGGAACCGCATCATTGAGCTTCCCATCGGGGGTGAGGATATTGATCACCGGAAGTTCATGCCGCTTGGCCACTTCCCAGTCGTTTGGGTCATGGGCGGGGGTTATCTTCACCACCCCGGTACCAAACTCCCTATCCACATAGGTATCAAGGACCACAGGGATTTCCCGGCCCGTCAGGGGGAGAATCACCTTCTTTCCAGCCAACGCCGTATAACGCTCGTCCTCCGGGTGGACCGCCACGGCGGTGTCCCCCAGCATAGTCTCCGGCCGGGTGGTAGCCAGTTCCACAAATTTTCCCGCAGAATCTACAACCGGGTAGCGCAGGTGGTACATCTTACCCGGAGTATCCTCGTGGTCCACCTCGTCGTCCGACAGGGCAGTCCCGCAGGAGGGACACCAATTTACCAGATAATTCCCTTTATACAGAAGATCCCGCTCGTAGAGGGTAACAAAAACCTCCCGGACCGCCTTAGACAGGCCTTCGTCCAGGGTAAACCGTTCCCGGGACCAGTCCACGCTGGCCCCTATCCGCTCTAACTGCCGGGAAATAATAGCGTGATGTTCGTTCTTAACCTTCCACGTCTCTTCGACAAACTTTTCCCGCCCCAGGTCGTGCCGACTCTGCCCCTTAGCCTTAAGCCGCCTTTCCACCACATTTTGGGTAGCGATCCCCGCATGATCCGTGCCTGGCACCCACAGGGTAGGCTCCTCCCGCATACGGTGGAAGCGGACGACGATGTCCTGGAGGGAATTATTCAGCCCATGCCCCAGGTGAAGGACACCGGTAACGTTTGGGGGCGGGATGACCACCGTAAAGGGGGTCCCCTTCCCGTCCCCGGGGCGGGGTTTAAAAGCGCCGGTCTCCTGCCATTGGGCATAGATACGGTCTTCGAAGGATTTGGGATCAAAGGCTTTTTCTAGTTCAATTGCCCGCATTGCGTCTCCTCTGGGGGTTTATATAATAGTATAAAAATGAGGTAAAGTATTCAACCGGGGGTTTGGACTATTTATCGGATTTATTGGCAAAGACGGGCGAGGGGAGGGGCATACCCGTCTTCATGTGCATGTAGAGTCTGTCTCCGCAGCCCCACTACGTGGGTCTACTACGACAGGGAATTCCATATACATGAAGCCAGGTATGCCCCTCCCCTCGCCCGCCGGTGTCACAGTCCTGGAATAAACAATTCTCCGGTTATCACATTGTACTTTAAACGGTGGGGGGATATATTTGCTACGGCTAATACCTTTTCAGGTACTCCTTAACGTTATTTTGATTTGCTTGTAGGACAAGCACAGCTCCCTGGCAAATTCATCCAATTCAATAATCATTTTATCTTTCTACGGTTTATTTCTACCAACAAATTTTCCATTCCCCAATAAAAAGTCTATTGCTTTTTTGATATTTTTATCAATACTTTTTTCTGTTTTTAAGAATGAAATATATCTAATAATTTCATGTTGTCTGGAAGGGGGTAATCCGTCAAATACTATTTTTGCGTTACCGTTTTCTTCAAGAGCCTTTACAAATTCAGGGTGAGGAGTTATTTTCCTTTCACTTGAGTCAAATGTTATTGACAGTTTTATTGTTTCTCCAATTCTATCCGGTGAATTTTTCAGCATTGTTGTATTAATATATAATCGCCAATAACCTTTAAATTTCACCAATGTCTGTTTATACGGTTTATCATTTATATTCCCTTTAATAGGAATAGGCCCCTTTTCTTTCCCGGCCTGTTTAAATATGTCCTTTAAAATATTTTCCGGTACAAATACAAATGGATTTATCCCAATCATATCAATATCTGCTTTAAATTTGTGTATTGTTAACGCCATATCCTACTCCACCCCGGTATGTGAACCCAGCCTAGGGAAGCTCCTTCTTCGTCCTGTAACACAGGCGGGCGTGGGGAGGGGCATACCCGGCTTCATGTATATGGAATTCCCCGCTGTAGTAGACCCGCGCAGCGGGGCTGCGGAAGCGGACTCTACATGCACATGAAGACGGGTATGTCCTTCCCCACGCCCGTATATGCGACAAGTCCGAAAAAAAGCTAAAGCTTCACCGGGGCTACGTCCTTAGAAATTGAAGGCATAAGCATCAAGCTTATACTCTTCCTTCAACTGTTTTACCGTTTTCTTGAGACTCTCGTTCAAAGGAACGCCCTTTTCCTTTCTGTCCAGCCAGGCTAGATATTCCTTCTCTCCCGCAGTGTAGATCCGGTCATGGCCGGGCATTTTTCTCGAAGCCCGCAGATCCCGCAAAATATCGCCGACCGTCTTTTTGAAGGCGTCAAGTTCCGTAAAGGCGTTTATGTCTATGGCAATAAAGAAATGCCCAAGATGATAGGGAACCTTCTTACCATTTGAGTCTATGCCGCTCAGGGCCTTTAAGAAGGCCCCTTGCTGCAGGGCGGCGGAGAGGATCTCCACCACCGTGGCGTAGCCATAACCCTTGTACCCGGCGGTATCATCCCCCAGTCCGCCCAGGGGCGCCAAGGCGTAGGTCCCCTTGGTCAGCCCGTCCAGGGCCTTGGCAGGATCGGTTTCGCTGTTGCCCTGGTTATCAATAACCCAGCCTTGAGGCATTTTTTTACCTATCCTATCGTAATGTTCAATTTTCCCCCGCTGGGAAACCGAGGTGGCGCAATCAAGCACAAAGGGGAAGTCTTCATCCGAGGGAATTCCCACGGTTAAAGGGTTTGTCCCCAGCATATTTTCAACACCAAAGGTGGGAGCTATGGAAGGCCGGGCGTTGGTACCGGTAATGCCTATCATCCCCGCCTTGGTCGCCATGGTGGCGTAGTACCCCGCAATGCCGTAATGGGTGGAATTTCTCGCCACCACCATACCCATGCCGTACTTTTTCGCCTTATCAATGGCCATCTGCATGGCTTTCTTCCCAACCACCTGGCCCATACCGTCATGGCCGTCCACCACCGCCGTGGCAAGACCGTCCTTTACCACCTCAAAATTGGTAAGCGGAAACTGGATGCCCTCCTTGATCCGGTCTATATAGATAGGCTTAAACCGCCCTACCCCGTGGGAATCGATGCCCCGCTTATCGGACTCGATCAACACCTCCGCACAGACCGCCGCATCAGCAGCCGGCACGCCGACTTTTACGAAGACATCCTTCATAAAAGCCTCCATCTTGTCAAAACTCTCGTAAACCGTATTCTGAGCCATACAAACCTCCGGTTAAAGAAAAAAAAGAGCACAACAAAATAACCATCCGGCTATTTTGCTGTGCTCTTTATCTCTTCAGCAAATTAGATACCTAAAGAATTAGGAATAGGTGGCCCGCTTTTACACAAACCTTTTTATACCATACTACTTGGGCAGCAAAAAATCAAGACGATTATCCGGAGAATCAGCAATTCCTCATTCCTTGGAGGAGTTCCGGATTTGATGTGGAAACCGCAATTGCCCCGGCTTTCAGGGCGTTCTGTATATCCTCCGTATCCGAAATAAGCCCCCCGGCGATGACGGGCTTTTTCGTGATATGGGCGATCTTGTTTATAATCTTTGGCATTACCCCGGGGAGAATTTCCACCGCATCGGCGTGGTCCAGGGGAAACTGTTTTTCGATATTAAGGAGGGCCATGGAATCGAGGACAAAAAAACGCTGAATGGTCAGAAAGCCCAGAAGCTTAGCATGTTTAATCAAATTGGCCTTGGTGGAAAGAATGCCATCCGCCCGGGTATTTTCCCAGAGGAAATCTACGGCGATCTCCCGGGCGGACAATCCTTCTATAAGATCAAGATGGACCATGGCGATTTTTCCCGCATCTTTTATCCTGGCCACCGTAGCGGGAATACTAAGGATATCCCCAAAGAGGATAAAAACAATATCACTGGTGGTTTCAAGCTGCTGTTCCAGCGCCTCCGCAGATTTCACTGCGGATATCACCGGAGTTTTTTGCAGCAAAGCAAAAAACTCTTCCGGCGCCAGGACGCGCCGTTTTTTAACCAGAATAGTTTTCATATTCGTCACATGATCCCACCTAACATGTTCCCTGTCAACGCGCAGGGACAAAAAAGTATACCGAGGCCCCTATGACGATACCTGCAGGGCGTTTTCAATGGCGTCAATTAACCCGTCCGGCGTTGATGCCCCGGCGCAGAGCCCCAGGGTGTTATAGGCGCCTAGCCCGTCGGGAATATCTGCGGCATTCTCAACCAACCACGCCGGCTTGCCCCTGCCCTGGGCATCCTCGAATGACTGGGCTATGGCCAGGAGCCGTCTGGTATTGGCCGAGTCGCTGCCCCCGGCTACAATGACCGCGTCGACCTGGGCGCAGAGCTCCCGCAGGCTGTCCTGACGGTCCCTGGTGGCGCGGCAAATAGTATTTATAATACGCAGATCCGGAAACAGTTTTCCTATCTCCGCCCCAATAGCGGCATACTCAGCTTCGGAAATAGTGGTCTGTCCTATCAGAGCGGTCCTGGCTTCCGGCTCCCGGGCGAAAAGTTTTTCCGCCGCCTCTCTGGCCTCCGGGGGGGTCCCCAGGATGATACAGTCCGGAGCGTAGCCCTGGATGCCGATTATCTCCGCATGCCGCCGCTCCCCGGCCAGGAAAACCCGGTACCCATCCCCGCACAGAGAACGGGCCTTTAACTGACTGGCTTTAACCTTAGGGCAGGTAGCGTCGATAAGTGTTGCCCGCCGCTTTGTAAGCGCCGTCTCAAGGCCGGGGGTAATACCATGGGCGCGGATGATAACCGAAGAAGCGCTAAGATCCTCCGGAAGATGATCTTCCTCCAGAACCTCAAGGCCCCGTTTTTTAAGATCTTCCATTGCCTGGGGATTGTGAATCAGGGGACCCATGGCATATACGGCGGCGGCGGCTTGTAACAGCGCCGTATCCGCCATATCCATGGCCCGGCGCACCCCCATACAAAAACCAAGTACGCGGGCGCGAATTACCTTCATTGCTCTATGCGGAGGGCGCTAAAACAAATTTTTTCTTGGACCGCTTTGTCACCTGAACATCCCACCAATTGACAAACCCGGAGGCGACAAAAATGGTGGAATATACACCGGAAATCATACCCACCAGGAGCGCCAGGGCAAAGTCTTTCATGGACCCGGTGGTGAATATAAAGAGGGACAAAACCGCCAACATGGTGGTTACGGTGGTAATAATGGTGCGGCTCAGGGTTTCTGTTAAGGCCCGGTCCAGGATATTTACAAATTTGTCATCCGGATAAATGCGCCTAGTTTCCCTGATACGGTCAAAGATAACGATAGTATCGTTGATGGAATACCCAAGGATGGTCAGAATCGCAGCAATCGTGGTGGTGTTAAATTCCATCCGGGTCCAGGTAACAAAGGAGACGATAATAAGCGCATCATGGGCAATTGCAAGGACCGCGCCGACGGCGAACTGAGGCTTAAATCGTATGGAAGCGTAGATAAGGATGAGCAGCAGCGTAAGACCCATAAGGAGACCCGCCTGATCCGAAAGCTGCTTGGAGAACCGGGAACCCACATAGTCCGACCGGGTTACCGCCACACCGCCGGTTCCAAAGACCGTTTCCAGGCTGCTTATGATCTTCTCCGCAGGAATACCCTGACCGCCGTCAATTTCGCTGTCCTCCATGCGGACCATGAAACGCCGCTCGCTGTCTGCACCCAGAACCTGAACCGAAACAGTCCCAAGGGGAGACAATGCGCCCCGGACATCCTCTATCGCAATTTCCGGCAGATTATCGGGAAGATAGTGCAGTACATAGGGATCCGAACCAAGCACGGGGTTTCCCTGGGCGCTCTGGACCAGCTGCTGGGTAACGGCAGCGCCGCTGGTAGAATTGTCCACCCCAATGCCGTCCACCCGGGCCAAAGCGGCGCTTAAGTCGCCGATGGTCTGATAGTTGGCAAAGGGGAAACTATGGGTTACCCCTTCAACTCCCACGCCGGAGATGACAACGTAGAGGCCATTCCGATCCATAGAAACAGCAGCGTTACCCCTGCCGCTATAGGTCAAGCTAAGAGCCGTGGGAGCAAACTGCACTTCCTGAATAAGACCGGCTTGAAAATCGACCCCCAGGTTAAAACCCTTGATGGCATAGGAGATAATCCCCGCTGCGATCAACAACACGGAGAGGATCGCCGCAGGAATAAACAACTTGGAAAAACGAATGATCTTCATTATTTGACTCCCCTTGCCCAGCTTACTGAAAGCGTCTTGCTGCCTATCACATCGGTGCCGAAGTCAAAGATAAGCCGGGACACGAAGAGGGCCGTAAAGACCGATGAAAACACCCCGATGGCCAAGCTGACCGCGAAGCCCTGTATGGGGCCGGAACCAAGCTGGGAAAGGAACAGGGCAGCAATAAAGGTAGTGATATTAGAGTCCATGATGGCCCAAAAGGCTTTGTCAAAGCCCGCGTCAATCGCAGCCTTACGGCCCTTGCCAAGCCTCAATTCTTCCTTCATCCGTTCAAAGATGATCACATTGGCATCCACCGCCATACCGATGGTAAGAATAAACCCGGCGATACTGGGCAGGGTCAGGGTGAAGTTAAAGGCGGAAAGGATACTCCCCATAAGATAGATGTTCAGGAGCTGGGCGATCACCGCGTTTATCCCGGAACCTTTATAGAATACCAGCATAAAGACCATGACCACCACTAAGCCGCCGAGAAGGGCGAAGAGCCCTTGGCGTATGGTATCTTCCCCCAGGGAGGCCCCTATGGCCTGCTGGGTAATTACTTCAAGTTCCACCGGCAGCGCCGCAGTTCTGAGGGTTAACGCTATGGTATTCGCCTCGTCCAGATCAAACCCCGTCAGGCGCACCTGATCCCGAATAGCAGTCTGAATGGTAGCCTGGGATTTAACCCGGTCATCCAACACGATAGCCAGGGGCTGCCCCACATTGGCGGAGGTGAGCTGATAGAATATCTCCCCACCTTCGGCGTCCAGGAGGAAGGTAACCTCCGGCTTGCCGTCCAGATTGTTCCGTTCCACCACGGCGCTTTTAATATGGTTGCCGTCCAGACCTATTTCTTTCTTGATTGCCGTATAATCCAGGGTGCCATAGGCATTCCTGTTATGCTCGTCCAGCCCATACTTGTCCTTGGAATAGACCCCCCGAATAAGCACGTCAGCAGGAACCACCGAAGGATCAATAAGGTTTCCCGCACTGTCAAAGGTAGTGGTGGGATTAGCCGCGTAGTATTGGTTAAAGGCGGATGCCGCTTCCCGGTCCACAATGTGGAAGTTAAGGCTCCCCCTGCCCATGATGATAGAATTGATCCGCTCCGGGTCAGCGGCGCCGGGGATTTCCACATAGATCTGGTCGGCGCCCTGACGCCGTATCACCGGTTCGGTAAGGCCGAAGCGGTCAATCCGGCTGTTCAGCACTTCCAAGGCGCGGTTTACCGCATCTTCCCGGTCGGCTTCGGTCAATTCCCGGCCCAGCCTTTCCCGAAGGGCGTCCATGTCTGCCTGTAACACGATACTCAGGCCTCCGGACAAATCCAGCCCCAATTGAACTGCACTCTTCTGGAGGTCCTTTAGTTTAAAGATATTGTCCCGGTACCGGGTCTCTATGGTATCCAGGGCTTCCTGACGGCTGATAAAGCTGGAAAGCACCGCCCGGGCATCCCATACGGCGGTTTTTGCATCCCGATTATTTTTTTTGGCCAGGGTGGTGAGGAAAGACAGCCGTTCCGGCACATCCCCCCCCGAACGGGCGGCGTCTACCAATGTTTGAAGGTCTGCCTGGGCCGTCTCTGAGGCATATATTTTAATCTGCTCCCGGGAACCCAGGGCCAGAGCCTGATCTTCCTTGGGTATCATAAAATACCAACGAATGGTGGGAAATAAAAAAACAAAACACACCCCAATCGTTAAAAGGATGATGAAGAACCGGTATCGTTTACTCATGCATCAGCTCCGAAAAAAATTAGTTCTTTGTCTCTTCCGTATCGTCAGCCGGCTTATCTTCGATTTTTTCAACCGCCTTGCTCGCTTCTACTACAGTAGCAATAGCACTGCGGGAAAACTCGATCTTGGTATTTTCGTCTACCTTGAGTACCACCGAGCTTTCTTTAACACTCTGGATAACCCCGTGAACACCGCCGATAGTCACAATCTTATCACCCTTTTTAAGGGCGCCCAGCATTTTCTGGGTTTCTTTTTGCTTCTTGTTCTGGGGACGAATAATAAGGAAATAGAAAATTCCGATGATCAGGATAAAGGGAATGAAAGTACTGATCATGGAACCGGGGCCGCCGCCTTCGCCTCCCTGGGGGGCGCCCAGGAGCAGGGGGAAAACAAATGAATTCATAATAGTGTACATCCTTTCGTGATATAAAGCTTTTGGTAAAATACCATGCGAAGGAAGGAAGGGTCAAGGGGCGTATAAGCAAGTATTAGAGGACGATGGCGCGCTTTACCTCTATGGGGAAGACACCGAAGAGACGGTCCAGGGAAGAGGATGGGGTATAGGTGGTACCCGCCGCTTTGTTGTAGAATTCCAACACAATTTCCAGGTCTGCGGTATCCTTGGAATAGATTGCGGAGGAATAGGCGGCGCGGAAAAGGCCCTTCTCGGCCAGTTCGCGGGTCGAAAGAGAGCCGTTGCGGCGCTTAGCTTGACCGTCCACCACTGCTGCGGGGCCGTCATAACCGATGGTAAATACAAAATCTTCCCTGGAAAGCATGAAAACTCCTTCTTACTGGGGGGAGAAACCGTCTTTCCCGACCCCACAAGTAGGACATACCCAGTCGTCGGGGAGAGCGGCAAATTCGGTGCCAGGTTTAATGCCGTTGGCATCATCACCTTCGGTGGGATCGTAGATATATCCACAGGTATCACATACAAATTTCTGAGCCATTTGGTAACCTCCTACCAGTTTTTCCCTAATACTTCAAAATAATCCCGGGGATGGGCACAGGCGGGACACGCCTTGGGAGCCTCGGTTCCTTCATATATATACCCGCAGTTCAGGCAGCGCCAGGATATGCTCTTTTCCTTTTTGAAGACCGTTCCGGAATCGACGTTTTCCTTAAGCTTATGGAAACGCTTGGCGTGCTGTTTTTCCGCCACCGCGATGTTTGTAAAAATTTCGGCAATGACGTTGAAACCCTCCGCCCTGGCGATTTTGGCGAATTCGGGGTACATCTTCTTCCATTCGTGATCCTCCCCGGCGGCGGCGGCGGCAAGGTTATCGGTTGTTTTCCCGATTACCCCCGCGGGGAAGGAATATTCGATGGTTAAATCCCCCCCCTCGAGGAACTTAAAGAGCCGCTCGGCGTGTTCCTTCTCCTGCGCTGCGGTCTCGGTGAAAATATTGGAAATCTGGACAAACCCATCTTTCTTGGCAGCGCTGGCCCAGAAGGTATACCGGTTCCTCGCCTGGGACTCCCCGGCAAAGGCGATAAGCAAATTTTTTTCAGTTTTGGTTCCCTTAAGATTTGGCACTCCATACTCCTTCATCTGAATATATACCTATATGATTAACCCTTTTCAAATGATTTTCAAGTAAAATGGAGAAAAAATAATCATAATCTTGGTATCAGTGTTCCTCAAGCTCCGCTTCGTAGCGCCTAAGCTGGAGATTATCCGGCGCCAAAGCCAGGGCTTGCTTGAGGTAGTAAACAGCCCGGCGTTCGTCTTTGCGGCGATGATAGATTTCGAACATTGCGGTAAGGGCATTGAGGTTTCGGGGATCCTCAAAAAGACTGGAGCGGAGGTCGTTCATCACTAATTCTTCGTTGGACCGCAGACGGCTGCGGAGATAATAGTAACGGCTCTTCATAATGCCCCCGCTCAAGGAGGCTAAACGGGTTTCCAGAAGGGCGGCGGCTTCGGACTGCCGACCTAGATCGATCAGGGCGGAAATATAGGCAATGACCCCCTCTTCGTTGGATGGGTCCGCATCGTAGAGCTCCTGGGCATAGGCGAGGGCGGCTCTCCTGTTCCCCAGGCCCCTCTCCACAGTATAGGCGAAGAGGACATCCTGGGGGGAATGGCGTTCCGTTAAAAGCCGGTCCAGGTAGGGCTGGGCGTCTGTCCAGGCCTGACGGTGTACCGCATCCTGAAGCGCCAGGGATGTTACCTCCAAGGATGGTTCCTGGGTATTTAAGAGGCGTGTTAAGAGTTCCCGGCCTTCGGCCTGATCCTCGGAATGGGTAGACCCCATAAGGAGCTGCGCCGCATACACCAACGCCTCCTCGTCATCTTCAGAAACACGGAGCAGGGAGCGCAGATAGTTCAAAGCCCCATCTCTGTTCCGGTATCCTTCGGCCTGAACCCGGGCACGGAGAAAGAGGTAGAGCCGGTTATTAGGATTAATAATGGAATAGAGATCCAGAGGCGCCTGGGCTTGGGTGAACCGGCCTTGCTCCACCAGGAGATGGGCCTGCATCAGGATAAACTGCCCATCCCGTGGAAGCCCCGGTTCCCTGTCCCGCTGGAGAACCTCCGCTATAGCCGGTTCCGCCCGGGCCCAATCCCGGTTGTTGTAGTAGGCCAGGGCCATCTGCCGTTTAATAGAAATATTATCGGGATACATGATGACCATGGTGGAAAGCAGTTCTATTTCATCCTGGACTGCCCCCTTGAAATTCAAAAACCGGGCAAGTCCAAGCGCGGCGGGGTAGAATTCCTCGGATATACCGTAAGCCCAGGTGTACTGTTCTGCGGCCTTTTCCCACTGACCGGTCCTCTCTCGGACAAGGCCGGTAAAATAAGGCGCCAGTACCCCCTGGGGATTAAGCTCCCGGGCACGTTTCAGGTCCGGCAGGGCGTCCAGAAGCCGGTCCTCACGTCTTTCATCCAGAATCGCCAGAAAAGGGAGAACCAATTCAAGATAATCCTGAGAATTCCGCGGGGGGGAATAATAGCTTCCCCGCTCCGCCTCCTGTAGGATCCTGGTATAACTGTGGATACGGGGCGGATCCACAGGGGGCAGGAGGACCCGCACATCAGGGTAGAGCCTTTGCAGCAGGGTTACCGATACGGCGGCCATCACCCTGCCGTAATCCCCTTCCCGCAGGTTCCGGCTGTCGATAAGATCCAGGGCCTTGAGCAGGGAAGAGGGGAGACCGCTTTCCACCAGGGAACGAATTTCATCCGCCACCCCTCCCCCGGGGGTCCTGGATACCTGGGGAGGCTCCTCAACGGGAGCCCTAGGGATGGACAGGGGCGTTTCTGCCACCGACGCATGGCTTCCACAGGACATAAGCGCCGCAGAAAAAAGAAGCCACACCAGTGGCCGGTAAAAAAGCACCCTATTCAGCATAGTCTTGCCATTACGGCTTTGGAGGTCCCGAATTATTTTTTGTACCCAGGGATATGAGAACCAGGATTAGGCCTATGAGAACTACCAGGAGGGGCCACCAGCTGATTACGAAGTGTTTAAAGGAAAAGGGGGCCAGACGGAATGAAAAAACCATCAGGATACAGCCAAGGAGGACAAATACCACCGCGGGAACCACATAGCGGGTACGTATTGCCCCAAAACGGTGCCAGCCTGCGGGTAAAAGAGCAAGCCCGGCAAATATGGACAGCAGAGGCCATCCCTGGGAAAAAGAAAAGGGGATAATGCGGAGGGCGGAAAGGAAGAGGAAAAAACCTATCAGCAGAAAAAAGGTGGCAAAAAACAAATAAACGGATCGTTTATTCAATTTTATAGCAAAAAAGGCACAAAGAGCGCCGATAATGACAAAGAAGAAAGCCCTTAGTACGGAAAAACGGGTAGTACCCTCCAGGGTCCCCAATAAAAAGGCGCTCCCGAAGAACATAAGGAGGAGTCCGATGATAAAGGCAATACGTGCGGTGATTTTGCGGACTGTTAATCGATCCATAGTATCAAGTATAACAATACTTTGCTTTGCTTGCCAATGGGAAAACCCTATGTTAGGATCAGAGTGTGCGAATTAATTTTTCGCGTTTAGCGGTGCTGCCCCGCCTATGGCGATTTTTCTTTGTGTTTCTTTTGCTTGGCACCCTGATGGTATGCGCCACCGGAGACTCCCGGAATATTAATGGGGGCGTGGATCCTTATTACCTCACCGGGACCAAGGAGCAGCAGGAAGTATTTCTGGATCTCTTCAGCCTATTGGCCAGGGAAGCCCAGAGCGGGGAGGAACAGTTTTCGGTGGTTAGGGAAATTGCCAATGAGTATGCCCAATTGAAGGAATACGGCCGTTTGATCAACTTTCTTACCTCCTGGACCTATACCCACCCGGAAGATCCCTACTCCGCCTATTACCTGCTCATGACCGCTTATGCCTATACCCAGCAGGAAGCCTACGCCATGTCGGCCCTGTACTTTGATCTGATCGTTAAAAATTATCCCGACCTAACCCTCCGGGGCGAATCGATCCACCTCATCTGCCTTAACCAGCTGATCACCCTTACGGATAATCCGGAACAGCGGGTCTGGTACTACCAGGAGCTGATTTCCCGGTTTCCCGATAAGATCGATCCGGGGCTTACCTACTTTATGCTGGGCCAGGCCTATGAACGGATCGGCGAGTGGAACAGGGCTATCCAGGCCTACACGCAGTTCCTGCCATACTATGGAACCGTAATCCCGGGCTTCCCCGAGGCGGACAATTATGCCAAGCATCTGGTGGACTTTAACAATTCCCGTAAAGATTGGACCTTTGAAAACCTCAACTCCCTCCTAAGCGCGGTCCGCAGCGCCCTGGACAACGGGAGCAGCTGGCAGCTGCGGCGCTATCAGGCCAAGGTCAATTTCTTTGCCCGGTCCTGGGGACAGGAAGACCGGGATAATTCGGGGATGGCGGAATTCAACCTTTCGGATTTTATGATGAGCAACCAGATCCGTTACGCCGCGGAGCTGGATACCAATTCTAACGCAAACGAGGCCTACCTCCGTACCTGGGGCTGGTCCCAGTATATTTCCACCTGGTACCTCTATTTCCGAAAGATCAACTTTCCCTCGGACCCGGAAATTCACGGACGATGGGAATGGGCGGGGATCTACTACGGAGAAAAATTCTGACCCGCCCTGTGATCCGTGGTTATTCCTTGGCGCTGATCCTGATGGCTGCGGTACAGCTTGGGGCGGAAACCCCGGAGTTTGAAGTCCCATCCCGGTCCCAGCGGCAGGTCCGCAGCGCCAAGCCGGAGCGGTTTATCCGCCAAACCCACGGCGGTCAATCAAGTGAGAAGCTCCCATCCTCCATACCGGGGCTGGATAATCCCCTGACCCAGCGGTATATACAACAATACTCCGCAAGCGGCGGCCTGGCCTGGCTAAGGGCAGTGATGGACCGGGGCGGGCCCTATATGGGTTTCATACTTCGGGAAGTACGGGAGCGAAACCTGCCCCCGGAACTGGCCTACCTGCCGGTAATCGAATCGGGCTTCCTGGCCACCGCGATAAGCCGCTCCGGGGCTGCCGGGCTCTGGCAGTTCATGCGGAACAGCATAGGTGGCTACGGCATGGGGATCACCGACTATGCGGATGAGCGGATGGACTTCTGGAAGTCCACCCAGGGGGCCCTGAAAAAGCTGGAGGACAATTACAAACAGCTGGGAGACTGGCCCCTGGCTTTGGCGGCATACAATGCGGGAATGGGCGGGGTCAACCGTCTGATACAGCAAACCGGCGTCCGGGACTACTGGACCCTGGCGGAACGGCGGCTTCTGAAAACCGAAACCATCCACTATGTTCCCAAACTATTGGCGGTCTCCTATATTTTGTCCAACCCCCGGCAATTCGGCTTTTCTCCGCCCTGGCCGGAGGATCCCCAGTGGACCAGGGTTAGTCTGGACCGTTCGATAGACCTGGAACTGTTGGCGGAATACGCCGGGATAGACCGGGATATGCTTAAAAAAGGAAACCCGGAACTCCGGTATACCATAACCCCGCCGGTAAAGGGCTACCAGCTCAAGGTACCCCAGGCGGATGCCCCGGCGGTACTTGCGGCGCTGGAACGGGAGGATCTATCCCTGATCCGCTACTATTTCCATACCATAGGCTACGGGGATACTATCTCCGCCCTGGCCCAGCATTACCGCCTGAGTGTGGACCAGATCCTGGCCGCCAATCCCGGTACGGAGGCGCGGTTTCTCCAAATCGGCAGGAAACTCCGCATTCCCGCCATTACCAACGCCGGCCCTTATCAGCGGCAGCCTGCGGGGGAAAGCGGGAATCTTGTTTTTGAGGGGACCCACCTGGTTAAGCGGGGAGAAACTCTCTGGTCCATCGCCCTGGCCTACGAAGTGGACCCCCAGGTTTTGGCGGATGTCAACAACATGGGCTTAAATGATGTACTGCGTGAGGGAAGAATCCTGAAAACGCCGATACTTAAATAGAGGTTTGGGTTGAAGAAAAGAATTTTCTTTTCACTATTGATATGCGTCTCATTGGCGGCTTACGGACAGGATTTGGGTATTGTGGGGGCGGTGGAATGGGAGACCATGGAGATTACCGCTTCCGTAGCCCTGAATTTAAGTTCCGCGGGGATACGGCTGCCCACCGGAAGAGCCCAGGCGGAGGAGCTGCTCTCCACCGAATATCCCCGGCTGGTAAGGCCCTCCATTTTGTCTATCCCGGTGGATTCCTCCAGTACCGTGGGGGATCTGATTGACCGGGGAGAATTTACCCTTCAGAATGTGGGGAACATCGCCCTTGGCGCCCGCAGGATTCCCCCGGCGCTTTCCACAGACATGGCTTCCCTTACCGCTTCCTATACCATAGATCTAAGGCGCATCGGGGCGGCGCTTATCCGGCACAGCCGCCCTATGGATATCATCCGTCCCCTGCGGCCCATACCCGCCGCGTCCTACACGGGGATCATCATCCTGGCAGGGGAAACCCTGCCCATACGGGGCCGGAACGCCGAGAGCCTGGTACTCCCCTGCTTGTTTCCGAAGATCTGGGATACGGACATGAACCTGATATACGAACGGAACATGATGAACACCGATACTGCGCAGAACACCAGTATGGTCCGCTACGTAACGGAGTCCGGGGTCTTCCGCCCCACCCCCTCGGGACTCAGCCCGGAACTCACCGCCCTGGTGGGGAACAACCCCCTGCGTATCATAGCCCGGGGCGTATACGGCATACGCCCAACGGATCCCATTATCGACCGGGAGGATGCGCTTATCATCCTTTCCTCGGATGAAAACCTCCGGCTCCTGCGTGAAGGCCGGGTCGCCCTTATGCTAAACCAAGGTGTCCTGAGGAATCCGCTGGCGCAGGAATAGGCAACACCGTCATTTTCCTTCCTCAACCCGGAACCGGACAGAATCCCTGTGGGCGTACAGCCCCTCTGTTTCGGCGAAATGCATGGCGGGAACCGAAAGCCTCCCGCAGCCCTCCCGGGAAACAAATTGGTGAAAAGGCACCTTGATAAAGGTTCCCACCCAAACGCCGTTTGAATACCGGGCGGTGGACATGGTGGGGAGGGTATGGTTCGTACCGGATACAAAATCACCGAAGGCTACCGGCGCGTAGTGGCCCACAAACAGGGAACCGTAGTGCAGCAAGCTATCCGCCACATCCCGTTCAATCCTTGGATCAACCTGTACTTCAACATGTTCCGGTGCAAGCTCGTTGGAGAGGGCAACGGCGTCATCAATACGGTCGGCAAAAAAGACGGACCCGTTATCGGTCCAGGACTGGATGGCCACATCCCGGGTGGGGAGGTCCTTGAGGAGACGCTCCAATTCTGCGAGGGACTTTTCTATGATACCCCTATCGGTACAGACCAGGATGGGTTTTGCGGCCGGATCATGTTCCGCCTGGGCGAGGAGGTCGATGGCGATATGCACGGGGTTAGCGGTTTCATCGGCGATGATTAGGACTTCGCTTGGCCCGGCTAGGCTGTCGATGCCCACATCACCGAGTACCTGCCGTTTGGCCTCGGTTACAAAACGGTTACCCGGACCTACGATGAGGTCCATCTTCGGCACCGCACCCGCGCCGTAGGCATAGGCGGCAATGGCCTGGGCGCCGCCCATACAGAAAATCTCGTCCGCCCCGGCGATATCCATGGCAACCAGCACCGCCGGATGTATGGTACCGTGTCCCGCCACCGGGGGGGAACAGGCGGCCGCGTATTTAACTCCGGCGACCTTCGCCACCGCCACGCTCATGAGGGCAGTACTCGGCAGGGGGTAACGTCCGCTGGGAATATAGCAGCCGCACTTCTCCACCGGAACCAGCCGGTGCCCCAGTTCAACCCCGGGAATATCACTGGTATAATGGAGGGGCTTGATACAATCGAGCTGTTTTTTCGCAAAATCGCGGATACGGCCTGCGGCAAAGCGAATGTGCTGTACCGTTTCCGGAGGAACCTGCTTGTAGGCTTCCGTAACAGCGCTGCTGTCAACCTTAACGCCGGCTATTTTGACATGATCAAATTTTTCCGCATAAGCAATAAGGGCCGCTTCTCCATGGGTCCGCACATCATCAATGATGTTCATCACGGTTTTGGTTAATTCCTGATCCCGCTTGTAGGTTTTTTTCTCCGCCCCTTTGATCGTTTGTATACCCATTTTTCCCCCCAATGCTGTACAAAACTAAACTACCTAAAGCGTGTTGTCAAGTTAGTCCCTGCATTGACACCCCCCTCCCCGCCCGGCTATTATAAGCCCATGAAGAAATATATCTCCCTTATCGGTTTACTCGCCTTACTGACGATTCCCTCCTGCTCACGGAACGATGAGCTTTCCCTGGAGGATATTAACGCCCTTACCCCGGCGGGGGTTAAGGAGATCCTGGAAAAAACCGTTTCCAAGCCTTGGCGGGGAGAAGACTTTGTGCCCGGCAGGGTGGCAGGAACCTGGAACAGCGTTATGGATCAGGACCCGAAAAGTTTTAACATCCTCATTGCCCAGCAGGATGCGGTAACCGCAGGGGTGGTAACGGCCATGCAGGATTATCTTGTGGATTACGATCCCCTTACGCGGGAATGGAAGCCCCACTGCGTGTCCTTTGAGATAATCACCGATGAGGCGGCGGATAAACTGGATGTGATCTATACCCTCCGGGATGATATGTACTGGAGCTACTATGGTTCGGACAGAAAAATTAAGGTTACCAGTGATGATGTGATATTCTGGTACAACGAGATAGACGGGGATCCCGCTTTCCAGAGTTCCCGTTATTACCAGCAGTTTCTCACCATGGCGGACGGCAGTGAAGCCCATATCGATATCGAAAAAATTGATGACCGGCGCTTTACGTTTCATTTTCCCCGGATAGTGGCGGAACCGCTGCTGGCAACCAACGGGGAGATTGCCCCCCGCGCCGATTACCAGGAGGCCAAACGGGAACGGGGCGTCCAGGGGGTGATGGACCTTTTCGGCGTAAACACGGATCCTAAAAACATACCCTCCATGGGGAAGTGGTTCCTGACCGAATATACCGCGGGACAACGGCTGGTGTATAAGCGCAACCCCAATTACTGGGACAGGGATACTAACGGAAACGCCATACCATATTATGAAGAAGAAATTGTCCGTATCATTCCGGATGAAAATACCCAGTTCCTGCTCTTTAAGGAGGGCGAAACCGAAACCTATACCCCCCGTCCGGAGGATCTGGACGAGCTGGTAAACAAGGCAAACGCCGATTATACGATGTACCACAACGAAGGCGCCCTGAGTGCGAGTTTCTGGACCTTTAACCAAAATCCTCAAAACAAGGACAGCCCCCAGTACGAATGGTTTACCAAAAAAGAATTCCGCCAGGCCATGAGCCGCCTTTTAAACCGGGACCGGATTATTTCCCAGGTGTACCGGGGACTTGCCCTGCCGAAGCTCAGCCTCTTCCCCGAACCAAACCGCTATTATGACCCGGCGATTACCCTTCAGTATACCTATAGCCCTGAGGGTGCAGAAACACTGCTCGCCTCTATCGGCATCAAACGGGATAGCGCAGGAATAATGCGGGATGAAAAAAACCGGGCAATCGAATTTAATCTAACCATCCGCTCGGAAAGTACGATAATGAACGATATTGCATCAATAATTACGGACGAACTCAGCAGAGTTGGTATAAAAATAAACATCCGGGTCCTGGATTTTCAGAAAATAGTAGAACAAATGTTCAATACCTTTGACTGGGAATCCATGATCATGGGGCTCAGCGGGTCCCAAATGTTCCCCAGCCAGGGGAGTAATGTCTGGGCTTCCGAGGGGAATCTCCATATGTGGTACCCCCAGCAGGAAAGTCCCGCCACGGACTGGGAGGCCCGCATCGATTACCTTTACAACGAAGGGGCCTTTACGGTTGACCCGGTACAGGCAAAGGTCTACTGGGATGAGTTCCAGCGCATACTCCTGGAACAGTGCCCATTAATTTATCTGGTACGGCCCAGAAGTTTTACGGCCCTGCGGAACCGCTGGGATCAATCGAATGTCTACTTCGATAATCTGAATGGTTTTGAAGTAACCCATATATTCCTAAAACCGTGAACGCCATGAACCTGCTTGGCGTTTTTCGGTGGATTGGGGAACGGATAGTAAAGCCCTTCTACCTTTTTAAACAAAAGGCGCCCCTGGTTTCCTACATTCTGAATAGATTTATTACCATGGCGGTGATGCTCTTTATCTTAGGGCTGGCCGTCTTCGGTCTCATGGAGCTGGCGCCCGGGGACATTGTAGACCAGATTATGATGCAGCAGCTTTTCTCCGAGACCCAGTCCCGGGGGGGCAGTGCGGGGCTGAACCAGCAGGCCATGTCAATGGAACAATTGGAAGCCCGGCGGGCGTCGCTCGGCCTGGACCAGCCCTTCTACATCCAGTATTTCCGCTGGCTCGAACGGGTGGTCTTCCACGGCGACCTTGGGCAGAGCCTTATCAGCCGCGCGCCGGTGTCCTTCCTCATCGCCTCCCGGCTGCCTAACTCAATTTTACTCAACCTCATATCCCTGGTATTAATCACCTTCTTTTCATTTTTTCTGGGGGTCTACTTTTCTACCAAAGCGGGTACCCATGCGGATCTGGCCATAAGTTTCTTTGCCCTGGTACTCCACGCCTTCCCGGGGATGCTCATGTTAATATTACTGCAGCTCTTCGCCTCCGTAACCGGGCTCTTCCCAGTCACCGCCTATCCGCCCTTCCCCTTTGCCTCAAACCCCGGCGGCTTCGTCTTCTCCTATGCCCACCATATCTTCCTCCCCCTCCTGGCCTCCTTCCTCGGCGGCATCGGGGGAACCCTGCGGATGATCCGGGCCACCATGCTGGACCAGCTTGGGCAGCCATACATCGCAAGCCTCCGGGCCCGGGGCATCGGAGAATGGCGGGTTTACTTTAACCACGCATTCAGAAACACCCTGAACCCATACATCACCGGGAGCGCCAATCTCCTGGCCGGTCTCTTTTCCGGTTCCCTGATATTGGAGATCATCTTTGCCTACCCCGGCATCGGGCGGCTCATGTACGAAGCGGTGCTCCAGGAAGATATCAACCTGGTGCTTGCCAATATTATGTTCGTATCCTTCCTGGTCCTCCTGGGGATGGTCCTGGCGGACATACTTCTTGCGGTGGTGGACCCCCGCATACGGTACGGAAGGGAGTAAGGGTACTATGAAGCGCTTCTTAAATTACCTGAAGGCCCGCCCTCTGGGTATGGCCTCCATGATAGTAATACTGTTCCTCTATCTGATAATGATCTTCGCTGAATTCATCGCTCCCTATAAGCCGACCACCGTAATGGAAAACAGGATCTACCATCCGCCGAACCTGCGTTTCTCAAGCGCCGGTCCCATGGCCCAGGAAGCCCGGGTGATCAACTCGGTAAACTGGAAATACGCCCGGGTCAGGGCTGCCTACGAAAGGGTACACATCTTCGGCAAGGGCGAGCCCTATAAGCTCTTTGGCCTCATCCCCGCGGAACGGCACCTCTTCACCACCGGCCCTGTGGGATCCAACGGCGCCTACCCCATCTTCCTTATGGGGGCGGACCATCTGGGCCGGGATCTTTTCTCCCGCATCGTCTACGGTTCGAGGATATCCCTCACCATCGGCTTCATCGCCACCGCCATATCCCTGTTCCTGGCCATGATCCTGGGCGGCGTCTCCGGCTTCTTTGGCGGCCTTACCGACTGGACGGTGATGCGTTTCTCCGAATTCTTCATGCTCATCCCCGGGCTCTACCTGATACTTTTCCTGCGATCCCTCTTATCAAGCAACATGGATTCCGGCCAATCCTACATGATGATCACCGTGATACTTTCCCTGGTAGGCTGGCCCGGTTCCGCCCGTACCATACGCGGCATGGTCCATGCCATTAAGCGTGAAGAATTCGTAATGAACGCCCAGCTTGAGATGATCCCCGCGCCGGTAATAATCCTGGGGCACATCATCCCCCAGATCGCCAGCCTCCTTATTGTAAGCATAGCCCTCTCCGTACCGGGCTTCATCATGACCGAGACCACCCTTTCCTACCTGGGACTGGGTATCGTGGACCCCGCCGTAAGCTGGGGTTCCCTCATCCGCCGCGACATTTCCACCCTGAGTAATCTCCGCAACTTTCCCTGGCTGCTCTCCCCGGTCTGGTTCCTCCTGGCCGTTACCCTGGCCTTTAACTTCCTGGGCGACGTACTGCGGGATTTCTACGATCCCTATCACACAGTTTTCCGGCGGCGCCGGGATAAGAAGAAATCGAAGCTTCCGTTTGAAGCCGAACAAGACGGATTGAAGAATGATACTATCCTCCCGGATGATTCCACATCACCACCCTTGCTTTCCGTAAAAGATCTATCGGTTAGTTTTTCTGTACTCCGCGGGCAGGAGACAATTTTGGTACAGGCGGTACGGGGAGTTTCCTTTACGCTCAAACGGGGGGAAATACTGGGCATTGTGGGGGAAAGCGGGTCCGGAAAGAGCGTTACCACCCAAGCGATACCGGGGCTGCACCCCAGGAGCGCCAAAGTATCGGGATCCATTTTGTACGAAGGCCGGGAACTGACGGGTCTTGAGGCAGAAGCCCTTCGGACATACCGGGGAAAAAAGATCGGCATGATATTCCAGGAGCCGGGCCGGTCCTACGATCCCCTACAGAATATGGGAAGCGTCTTTTTCGAAACCTTCCGCAACAGCAATCCTGCTATTACCAAAGAGGAGGCCATGGAAAAGGCAGCAGCCCTATTAGCCGAAACCGGGCTCCCCAATGGCCGGGAGCGGCTCTCCAATTTTCCCCACCAGTTCTCCGGGGGCCAGCTCCAGCGTATTGGTATAGCCCTGGCCCTGGCCCAATCCTGCGAGCTCCTCATCGCCGACGAGCCCACCACCGCCCTGGACGTAACCATCCAGGCTCAGATAGTAGATCTACTTAAAACCCTGCGGAAAACCCGGCAAATATCGATTATATTTATCAGCCACGACATAGATTTAGTGGCGGATATCTCAGACCGTATCATCGTAATGTACGGCGGCCTGGTGATGGAGAGCGGCCCTGCCGCAGCCTTCACCGGCGCCGGCGTCACGCAGGGAACGGATGTCACGCAAGGGGCAGGCGCTATTTACCACCCCTACACCAAGGCATTGCTGGCCGCGTCCCCGCGCTTCGGCAGCCACTATGTACAGACCAGGCTGCTTTCTATTCCCGGCAGGGTGACGGACCCCGCAAACCCGGAAACGGGCTGTCCCTTCGCCCCCCGCTGCGCCGAAGCCGGGAAGGAATGTACCCAAGGCATCCCGCCCCTGGTTCAAACCGAAGACCGTGTAATACGATGTGTCATACACAATGTGTTACAAAAGGCGGATACATAGATGGCTGTGATCACCGTAGAAAATCTGCGGAAACGCTTTAACCTGGAAGCGGGTTTCTTCGCCCGTTTCGGCCGCTTTGTCTACGCGGTAAACGACGTTTCCTTTTCCATAGGCCAAAACGAATCCTACGGCCTGGTAGGAGAATCGGGCTGCGGCAAGACCACCACCGCCCGGCTCCTGGTGCGGATGTACGAAAGCGACAGCGGAACTATCACCTTTAAGGATACCGTTGATGTAAAAAACCTTAAGGGCGGCGAACTAAAAAAATACCGGGAAAAGGTAAAATACGTTTTCCAGGACCCCGCCCGGTCCCTCAACCCCCGGATGAGCGTCTACGAAGTGCTTATCGCCGGATACCATTACTCCTCCGACTGGCCCGGGGAAAAGAAAGCCCGGGAAGAAGCTGCGGCCATACTGGAAGAGGTAGGTCTTTCCGCATCGGATCTGGAACGGCGGCCCGCGGAATTTTCCGGCGGCCAGCGCCAGCGTATCTCCATAGCCCGCGGCCTCCTGCTGCAGCCGGAGCTGCTGATCTGCGACGAAGTAGTTTCCGCCCTGGATGTTTCCATCCAAGGCCAGATCCTCAACCTCCTGCTGGACATACGCCGGCGGCGTAATTTATCATTCCTGTTCATTGCCCACGATCTCAAAGTCTCGTCGTATTTCTGCGACCGTATTGGCGTGATGTACCGGGGTGAACTCATGGAAGAAGCGGCGGCGGCGGATCTCTACCAAACCTGTCTGCACCCCTACACCAAACTGCTCTTTTCCTCCGTCGCCGGAACGACAGCCACCGCTACCAGCGGCGGCCCTGCACAGCCCTCAGCGCTGCTGAAAGGTGAAGTACGTACCCCGGTCACGGAACTTTCAGGCTGCGCCTTTGCCGAGCGCTGTCCCCTGGCGGAGGAACGCTGCCACCGGGAACACCCGGATATGCGGGAAAGCGGAGGAGCGGGGCACAGGGTGCGGTGCTTTAGGGTATGAGGGAGGGCTTATAATAAAGTCAATCTCTTTAATCTTGGGCATCTTTTTCACGCCTTTATATCCCTGTTATTGATGCTTAGTAAACAGACAAGTATTATAATTCTTTGTGAGTATATATAATTCACTGTCAGAAATATTTGCGAGCGTGTATTCAGTTTCTTCATAAACAAATGTAATTTTTTCCTGAACTCCTATCCCTGAGGATACGGTAGATCGATATACGCCGACAATACTGCCAGACAAAAAGCGATACTCCCCTGATGAAACAAACCAATTACCAGCCAGGGTTACTGTGTTTTCATTTATTGTAACAGTGTTATATCCATATTGACTACTTGTATATTCCCAAATAGTATTTGCATAAGATCCATTGGTAACTGTCTCTTTGAGTGTTACTGATGCGGTACCACTTTTTTCAAGATCAACCGATGATGTTGCTCTGACAGTCAACGTTTCTGTGATTTCGTCAACAGCGACAGATAACACCCCTGTTATAGAATGGACTGATGTTCCTACAGAACCGCCTTCAACAGACCATATTACACTTTGCGAAGGATTGCCAGTTCCATTGATGGAAACTGTGAACTTTTGAGTCTTGCCTTTTTCCACTGTCACGTTAGCGGGAGAAACTGTAATACCGGTAGTAGTTGTTCCCCCACCCGTAGACACCCATCTTGCCCAAAGTGTTACATTTCCAGTCACAGTCAACGAAACCCCGGTATCATAATTTATTCCCGTCCCAATTGCGTTCGTATTCCAGCCACTAAAAGCGTACCCAGACTTACTTAGGCTGTTCCCGTTACCTACAATAATACTCGTTCCTGTAAATACCGTTTGCGATGTCGGAACTGAACCACTCCCTCCGTTTACATTGTATGTTACGGTATACTGTTGTATACCACCCTCGTTTTCCCAACGAGCATATAATGTTTGGTTTGCGGTTACAGAAAAAAAATATCCTATAGCGTATATTGTCCCTGTCCCACCCGGGTTTACACACCAGCCGGTAAATACTTTACCCAGAAAACTAAGACCATCTTCACTTGGTAGTATAATAGCTGTTCCTTCATTAACAGTTTGTGCTTCCGGAGCAATACCAGTCGCATCATTTGCATTAAATGTAATGGTATAGATGGGTATTTCCTTCTCTGGTTTAGGGCCATGAAAGAGTGTCGCCATACCTTCACAACCAATAAAAGTCATTAGCAGTAGATTTAAACAAATAATATATATATTTTTCATTATAGGCCTCTATTATAATTTGAAAACATAGACAAACCGTACTCCAAACCCTTGATCATTGTTATTACCTGACGTGGGTACCATATCAAAGTACATATTGTCAAGTAAAGCTACCGCCTGTCGGTTCCAGTTATAGACAAACGGTCTTACAAAACCATAGACCAAAGTTAATCCTGCCGCTGTTATACCGATGGTAGCTGGAACTCCAACCATAGGATTATCCCAATCTAATACCGTAGCCTCTATGAGGAATAATCCTGCTGCAACTGCATAGCCTGCCGTCAGGGTAAAGCCGCCTCCGATATCGCCCTCAAGATATGATCCAAGTCCTAAAACTATATTGAGTGCGCCGGTACCTATTTTTTCACCTGCCGTTCTTGGCTTTTTAGGTACTTTGGATAAGAGGCTGGAAAATACGGCATCCCTTTTTATCGTGTAGGTTTGTATGCCTTGTATTCTTGCGGTTTCAACTTCGAGCGCTTTTACCCGCATACGCCACACTGTACCGAGGGGATTTAAAACTCCTGATATAATAGTTTGCGCACCAAGTTTTTTTCCGATTGACTGGGCAGATTCATCGCTAACCTCACCGGAAAGCTGAAAGTCCATCTCCCTTTGTAATAATGCCATCTCACTTCTATCCACAACAATAAGATTGCCATTATTGGCAAGAATGGCAGTTAATTCTTCTATAACGTAATTCGATACAAACGGATCGGCATTAAAATTCAATACTGCTACTTTTGTGCCAGGGGCTAAGCGTTCAACGAAGTAAAATATTGAGCCTTTTATACCCTCATCAAGGGTAACTGTGTTTTCCTGGCCACTGACCATAATAGTTAACAAGCCAAAAAGAAATACTTCAATACAGCCTTTTCTCATATTCAACAATTCCTTATTCTGTAAAGAATCAACTATGGCTGAATAATTACAAATTGTATAACTTCAAGCTCAGGTCATACAAAGCGCAACAGCGCTAATTGTTAATCTTTGAGTTCTTCTGCCTCGACTCCCTCTTTTATCTTTGTACTCATGCCTGCCAGGACTAACAAAAAACCGGTAACAATGTATAACACCGCAACAATATAGTTATTCGAGGAAAATGGGACCCACCAATGAGCTACAATTCATTTCTTAATGGCTTTGATAATTTTTATAACAAACAGGACAAACGTACTCCTTTCGAAATGCAATTTTCCCTGTATTGCCATCGCCAATTAAAGTGTATGTCCATTTTATCATGATCTTTCTCCTGAAATTTTAAGCATGCCATACGGCATGCCTTTATACAAATTATCCCAGCAATTGTTTTTTCTTATTATCAAATTCTTCTTTGGATATTGTACCTTCTTCCAAAAGAGTTTTATATTTTTTTAACTCATCTGCGGTTGATATTGAGGGTCCCGCATTACCTGTTTGTGTATAATTATCTATATGTTTTTTAATATCTTTTGCAGTATTTAAATCAGAAGTTGCATCAAAATAGATTGCACGCTTATCAGTTTTTAACTGGAAGTCTTTATACCTCGAATCCGGTTCAGCAATACCAGGGATAGTAATTGTAAAAACGCCAATTCCAGTTTCCGGATTATCTTTAACATCAACACCGGCCACGCTTGATATTTTAAAATTACGTATTATTTCAAATGGTACTGAAAGCGCATAAGGAGTATGGCGCAAAATTACTTCTTTGTCAGTCACGTATAAATCTATACGCGATCCGACCTCCATTGGAAGTTTACCGACTAATTTATAAATATATTTTTGGTTTCTGTCTGAAAACCATTTTTCCATGTCGGTTTCTGCACTTATTCCTCCAATGCTTTTTCCTTTACTGAAAGATACAATCCCGCCTTCTTTATCTTTAAATTTTCCACAAAGTATCATAATAATGTCAATTATCCACCAAATTTCAGAAACGCCAGTCCAACACAACAATAACATTATTATACCGGTACCAATTTTCTTTGTATAAAACCTATGAATACCTAAGAAGCCCAAAAATAAGCATAAGAAAAACACCGCGAGACCACTTTTTTCAGAATACTTAACATTGTCATTGACATCCATAAAAAACTCCTTTAAAAACGATTTGATTGATTTTATTTATCAAACTGATATAAAATCATATCTTTTTGTACCCTCATATAACACAAAGATACGTTTGTGATCCTATCGCCTGCTCTAATTCTTGCCATCATACGCGTAAGTCCCCGCGTTAATATTCCAATAATTACGGGCTTTGTTTTTGATGGTTTTTTATCCGAACCAACAATGCCCAAGACCCCTGCTATTATTACCACTATAAAACTTCCAATAAGACGTATCATTAACATTGAAGTATCATTTATCGTTTTGGCTGCACCGCTTTCATCATAAGTTAATACCTTCAGGCCGGCCGAAACCCCTCCTCCAATCCAACTGCCAAAAAATCCTACCGTTACCCATATTAAGCCGATTATGAGCCCAAGAATGCATAAAACCTTTGCCCCTGTTTTCAATTTCATTCCTTCTTCATATAACAAAATTCCGCCAATTCCTTACTAACATGATCCTATTTAAGGATTATATTTATCGCAATTGCGGTAATTTACAGAGACTATATAACAATTGCAATATTGTCAAGCAAAAAACATTGATTTTGCGCTATTTTTTATAAATGGAGATGACTTTTAAAAAAAATTTAAGGACTGAACTTGATTATCTTGACTTAACTGTTAAGGAATTAAGCGCTAAAACAGGCATCGCCAAAGGAACGCTGGATTGTTACCTGGGTCTACGGGAGTCTATGCCTCCGGCCGATATAGCGGTTAAAATTGCCAAAGAACTTGGGGTATCGGTGGAATATCTTGTTACTGGAAAAGATGAAAAGTCCATACATTCGTATAATCCAACTATTCGTTCTATAATTCAAATAGTCCTTGAACTTAACGAAAAAGACAATGAAACCATACTCGGTTTAGCCAAACTATTAAAAAAACAAGCGGATAAAATCTAGCGTTTTTCCATATAACTTTACCAAGACTTCTGGTTACGGTTTTAAATCCTGCATACCATCCATTAACAATAGCCTCCGGACGGTAAGCTGGAGCTCCAAAAACGATCCATTTCTCCTACGGGGATGCAATCTGACAGAATTGCCTATATTTTTGAAAATCCAAATAAAAACCTATTGATATATAGTATCATATATAGTATCATATATGATATGGCAAATGTGGACAAAATCATTGAGAAAATGAGAAACCAACCTCATGGAATCCGTATGGCGGAAGCTGATAAAGTTTTAACGTCAAACGGATACCGTCTTGATAGGCAAAAAGGATCACATCGTCAATACATAAATAAAAATGGGGATGTTATTACCATAAAAGATGAAAATCCGCTAAAGGCGGTATATGTGAAAGATATATTAAGCAGAATATAGGAGAAAAAACATGAAGGCAAAAGAATACATGAAACTTCCATACAATTACATTATTAAGCCTATTAAAGATGAAAGTGGGTCATATTTTCATGCGTCTGTTCTTGAATTTTCAGGCTGCCAAAGTACCGGGGAGACCTTTGAGGAAGCATACAGTGGGCTTATGGAAGCTATGAAAGGGTGGATTGAAACAAAAATTGAAAATGGATTTCCGGTTCCGCCGCCCATGGACACAGAAAAATTTAGCGGAAAATTCCTTGTCAGGCTTCCTAAAACGCTCCATGCTCATCTTGCCATGGAAGCTCAAAAAGAAGGGGTATCCTTGAATCAATATGCGCTTTACAAACTAAGCGTATAATTTATAGGGTAAACTACTCCTGTATACGAGGGTCTTTATCTGAATATCTCCTACCACTAAGGGTAAGCTTATGAACGAACTGGAAAAGAAAACAGGAATGTCCGAGGCAGAAGCGGATTATTGGGGAAAAAATAGCTGCCAAAACTTCGGCTTAATCGGCAAACCTTTATCGGCACCTATACAAAATCGTTCCGTCTATCATCGACATCACCCGATGAATCGTGTTATGCAAAGATGTTCCTTGGAGCAACACCAGAAACCGCCCCAGCTACTTCCCTTTCATAGGGACAAATTCCGCTATTTCATAGCCGGGGTAGAAACACCCCACGTGTGTGAGGAAAACATCCTCGGTGGTATTCGGCTTTCAGTAGGATCAGAAACACCCCCACAGAGGTGGGGAAAATAAATTCGCGTTAGAAGAAATCGAAACACCCCCACGTATGTGGGGAAAACCTAGTAATCAGAATTTAACAAATTTTTTCAAATTTTTCTTGACACAACATGAATTTGAGGTATATTATCATCATATGGCACAAATAAAAAACATTTCATCTAATGCAAATAAAATTCTCCCCCTATCATCCTGCCTTGCAAAAACTCTTACCCTCCCGGACAACAAAACCATCCCGGGCATTGATGTCTTTGGGCACTGCATCATCGTTGGCGAAGTTACCAAACTCCTTGTCAAATACTCCATTCCCCAAATCAGGGGAAAACTTTTTCCTCCCGGCGTGGAACTGGTGGCTGCCGTTCATGATCTGGGAAAAATCTGCCCCACCTTCGCTGAAAAGTTATACCGCCACACCGATAACTACCAGCCCAATTCCCTCACGGGGCTTGAAAATGCCAACCCCGATCTAGAAAAACAATGGGGATATCACTCTGGTCTCAGCCAGTCGTCGCTTTCGGCTTTCCCCAAGCTTCCCAAGTATATACCTGAAATCGCGGGACGTCACCATGGATATTCCCCGGATAGTACCCTTCCCGCTGATAGCGATTATTTTGGTGGGAAACCCTGGCAGAAGCTGCGGGTAAAATTTGTCGAAAAGCTAAAACGTTACTTTGGCGTAGACTGGCCGGTGGTACAAAACGATACCCATGCCGCCTTGCTTTCGGGTCTTACCAGTGTTGCCGATTGGATCGGCTCCGGCCAAGCCTTTGACGGGTTCCGCCATATTGAGGATATTACGGACCTTCCCAACAGGGTAAAATCCGCTCTTGATGCAGCAGGCTTTGTACCACCGCTTATTCGGCGGGGACTTTCATTTATGGAAATTTTTAGGTTTGAACCCAATCCCATTCAGGCCCGTTTTATCGAAACCATTTCGGGTCCCGGCGTCTATGTGCTTGAAGCCCCCATGGGAATAGGGAAAACCGAGGCTGCCCTGTATGGGGCCTACAAGCTGCTTGCTGCCAGAAAAGCCTCGGGCATCTACTTTGCCCTGCCTACCCGGCTTACTTCGGAGAAAATATACGAACGGGTAAATCCCTTTCTTTTATCCATCCTTGAGGAGACATCCCCCTTACGGCAAGCCCTGCTCATCCATGGTTCCGCATGGTTATATGAAACCGAAATGGGGGAAGATGCTCAGCCGGAGGCTTCCTGGTTCCATGCAAAGAAACGCAGTATTCTGGCGCCCTTTGGGGTGGGGACCATCGATCAGGCATTGATGGCGGTTATGAACGTTAAACATGGTTTTGTCAGAACCTTCGGCCTTGCAGGAAAAGTAGTGATTCTGGATGAGGTACATTCTTACGATAGTTATACCGGAACCCTGATGGAAAAGCTAGTGGCAGATTTACGAAATTTGGGTTGCACGGTGATCATTTTAAGCGCCACCCTTACCGGAGAACGGCGAAAAGAACTGTTAGGTATAAAAAAAGGAGCTTCCCTCCCCGCCTACCCCCTTATCAGCTATCATGCCGAGGATGAAAAGAATCATCACGAATTGCTGATTCAGGTTTCAGAAAATGTAACCGTAGAACTGAACAGTATTCAGCATGATGATGAGGCAGTCAATGAAGCTCTTAAACGGGCGGAACAGGGACAGCAGGTTTTGTGGATAGAAAATACCGTGGCAGAAGCCCAGGATCGGTTTGCCCTTTTAAATTGCTTAGCAGTTGAACGTGGAGTTGAATGCGGCCTGATCCACTCCCGGTTTACCAAAAATGACCGGGACCAACATGAAAAATACTGGGTTACCCTTTTTGGTAAGGATGCAAAAGATAAGCGCAAGGAAAAAGGACGCATCCTTGTGGGGACCCAGGTACTGGAACAGTCTCTGGATATCGATGCCGATTTTCTGGTTACCCGACTCTGTCCCATGGATATGTTACTACAGCGTATAGGCCGACTCTGGCGCCATGCATCGAATAAAAAGCTACGACCCGGAACCGCTCGCCAGGAAGTCTGGATTCTTTCGCCGGGTTATGAACAGGTTCTTGAAAACTATAAAAAAGAACTGGGAAAAACCGCTTTTGTTTATGCCCCCTATGTTTTATTACGGACTCTGGAAGTTCTGAAAAATCATGCCCCTTCATTAAAGTTACCCGAAGAAATACGTCCCCTGGTGGAGGCGGTCTATTGTAATCGGAAAGAGGATGGGTTACTTGTCCGGTTACAGTGGGACTTGGAGAAACGGCGGGAACAACTTCAGGGTCTTGCCCGGCAAGGCCTTTCCCAGGGTGGGAGGACTTTGCCTGAATCAAAAGCGGAGACCCGGTATTCGGATCAGCTCACCGTGGATGTCCTCCTTCTTAAGGATGCAAAAGAAGAACAGAACGGAAAGGATAAAAAGATTTTGCTTGTTTTATCTGATGGAACATCACTTGAACTCATTAAGGGCTTAAAGAATTATAATAAAAAAGAATGGCACAGAATAGCCGTGCTTTTGAACCACCATGTGGTTACTGTTCCGGAAAAACGGGCGCCGCTCCCAGCGTCTCCCGGTGTGTTAGACTGGTTTAAGGAATACATTTACATAGGGAATAAAGAAGAGGAGTTTCTCCGTGTTGCAATAATAAACAAGAGTGAAAATCTTGTTGGTCTGTATAACGCCATTATTTCGAAAAAATATACTTTATCTTATAATAGCAAAATTGGATACCGGTCAGAAGAAATTAACCCGTCTAAAAAGGAAGAGGAGGATTGGTAATGGTTGCTAAAAAAAGCACAGATAAACCGATTGCCGGTAAGGGCCAAAACAGGTTTAACCTGTTGGATGAGAAATGGATCCCCGTAACCGGTAAAGGGCTTGTAAGTTTATGGGATGTCTTTCATAATCTTTCCCTTAAGTCTTTGGGGGGTAATCCGCTGCAGAAAATTGCCTTGCTTAAACTGCTGTTGGCTATTTGCCAGGCATCCTGTACCCCCAAGGATGATGATGAATGGGCGGCACTTAAGCCCAAGGGCCTTGCTAAAATGGTTCTTGAATACCTTGAAAAACGCCGGGACGATTTTTGGCTTTACGGGAAAAAACCTTTTCTGCAAATACCGGCCATAGCAAAGGCGGCAAAGCAACCTTACGGCGCAGTACTTCCCGATGTAGCAACCGGGAACACTACGGTATTTACCCAGTCCCAAAAGGAAAGGCCCCTCTCGGATGCCGAAAAGGCGCTTTTAGTTGTACAGCTTATGGGGTTTGCCCTGGGGGGTAAAAAGACGGATAACTCTGTTGTGCTTTCTCCCGGTTACCAAGGAAAGTTCAATGATAAGGGTAAACCTTCAACCGGCAAACCCGGCCCAAGCCTCGGTTTTTTGGGATATCTCCACAGTTTTCTTACAGGGAAAACCATTATGGAGACCCTTTGGCTCAATATTATAACTAAAGAAGCCCTTGAGCGGCAACAAGAATATTCTAAAAAACTTGGCCCGACACCCTGGGAAACACCCCCAAAGGGAGAAGCTGATTCAACTGCGGAAAAATTAAAATATTCTCTCATGGGTAGGCTCATCCCCTTCTCCCGTTTTTTACTTTTGGCAGAAGATGGCATTCATTATTCAGAAGGAATATCTCATCTCGATTACCAGGGAGGTATGTCGGACCCCAGTGTGGCCATCGACAAATCAGGAAAAACCATAAAAACCCTTTGGGCGGATACCTCCAAACGGCCCTGGAGAAACCTGACCGCCCTGCTTGGATTCTTACAGGCTAATGAGAGTTATCTTGACTGCCCTTATTTACGGCTCGGTTTTTCCCGTGGGATACGGCATACCTCAAGCATTGGAATTTGGTCCGGGGGATTACGGGTAAGCGGTAATGCCGGCGAACAATATGTTTCCGGCACCGATGATTATGTGGAATCAGAAACGTTTATGGAATCAGCACTGGTAAAAAAATATTTCTTTATATATCTTAAACAGGAAATGACCACCCTGGATGAGATGTCTAAAATACTCTATGGGAGGGTTGCGACATATTGCAAAGAATTAAAAGCTGAGGGTAAATCTATTGCAGAAAAAGCAACGGAATTATTCTGGAAGCTTTGTGAAGGAAAATTTCAGGATCTGGTTACAGCTTGTCAAATCGAAAACCAGGCTGAATGTAAAAAGGAAATGGAAAAGCTAAGGATTTTTTTTATACGTTATGTGTGGGATGCCTACGAATTCTATTGTCCTCAGTTTACAGCCCGTCAGCGTGAGGTATGGGCAGGACAGTGCCCAAATCTTGGCCGCTTTGTACCGAAAAAAGATGATGCCGCAGAAGCGGTAAATCAATAGCCAAAAGGAGGCGGATCATGACAACTGATTCAAAAAGTAACGCTAAAGCCTTTGTTGAGATGATAATTAAACGCATCGGCGGGGATAAGGCCTTTGGCGCAGCAATGCGCAGAGCGGATAACCCCGTTACGGAACGCCATAGCTGGGACTACCTGGCCCAATGGTGCGATCTTGAAAAAATCGATAAATCAAGGGCATACGCGCTTATCGGAGCTGCCGTTGCCAAAGCAAAGCCGGTACAGAATGGCAGTTTGGGGATAGGGAGGGCAATCGCTCAATGTTATGCCGATGAGGGTAGATCTAACGGAAACGAAAAAGACGCGGCAAAGATTAAACTGCGCCGCCTTCTAGCTTGTAAAACCACCAAAGAAGCATGTGGTATTCTACGCCCCCTCCTTAGTCTTATCAAATCCAGAAATATACATCTAGATTACGCAAAACTTTTACAGGAATTACAGTACAATGATGAAGCATTTAATGACTGGATAAAACGACGATGGGCCATGGATTTCTATAATAAAAAGGAGACCGAAGAATGATCGCATCGATCCTCAAGCTTAACCGATCGGATTTTAAGAATCTACAGATAAACACATCCCCGAATCGGGATATAGATCCCTATGCCTTTCACAAGGTAGTCTATTCCCTTTTTCCCAAAACTGAGAACAGCCGGGATTTTCTATTTGTTGACAAGGGAGGTAATTTTAATGAAAGACAGATTTTAATTTTATCAAAACGTTTACCAGAGGAACCAGATTATGGAACCATTGAATCAAAAGATATTCCTGAATCTTTTCTTAATCAGAATCATTACGGTTTTGAAATTCACCTTAACCCCACCAAACGGGAAAAGAACGGAGGTAAGATAGTTCCCATAATGGGAAAGGAGAATTTAGTTGAATGGTTCTGCTCAAAATCGGAAAGCTGGGGTTTTTTAACAGAACAGGAAAGTTTGCAGATACAGTTTACCGGTGTTCAGACCTTCGATAAACAGAACGGCCAGGTAACGCAGAACGTGGCCAATTTTATCGGTAAATTGCAGGTAAGCGATCGGTCCCTTTTTATCAAAAGTTTTGAACAGGGCATAGGCCGGGGCAAAAGTTTCGGTTTTGGGTTGTTGCAGATAATTCCTTTACAGGATTAACCTGAATATAATTTTTTACAAGGAGCCAAGAATATGAATAACAATGAAAATCCCTTCAAGAATGTACGGGTAGAATACCACATCCTCCAATCATTCCCCGTATCATGCCTTAACCGGGATGATGTCAATTCACCAAAAACCGCACAAGTCGGCGGTGTTACTCGGGCGCGGGTTAGCAGTCAATGTTGGAAACGACAGGTACGGCTTGCCTTGCGAGAATTCGGTATTGTTTTGGGAAGCAGAACCAAATTAATTTCCACACTTATCGGAAACGCTTGCAAAGCGGAAGGGGCAACCGAAACGCAAGCTAAAGAATGCGGTGATTTGATTGAGAATATTTTTATAAAAAAGGCAGAGTCTGCAAAAAAAAGCTCCGACAAAAAGGAAACCGATAAAGAAGATACTGCTGTGGAAGACACCGGAAAGAGCGATACCCTGTTATTTTTTGCTCCTGCCGAAGTTTCGCTTATTGCAAAGAAATTCAAGGAAAAGAAATTTAAACCCAAAGAGCTTATCATTCAATCGGATGCCAAAAAGCAGGCGAAAGAATTGGCCGAAATTATCGGAAAACAAAAATTGGAAAATGCCAAAAATCTTGGCGGCCTTGATATCGCCCTTTTTGGCCGCATGGTGGCTCAGGCCGCAGAACTGAATATAGAGGCGGCGGCATCCTTCTCCCATGCTATTTCTACCCACGAAATTGCTAACGAAGAAGAATTCTTCACCGCCCTGGATGATAATTCCACCGAGCAGGGTTCGGCTCACATGGGTAGCCTGGAATTCAACTCCGCCACCTATTACCGCTATATATCCCTGAATCTGGGACAGTTGTATAGCACCCTGGGAAGCGGTGAGTTTATCCCCCAGGCCATTGATGCTTTTACCAAGGCCCTCTATATAGCAGTTCCTTCCGCTCGCCAAACCACGCAATCAGGCGCCTCCCCCTGGGAATACGCCAAGGTATTTGTCCGGAAGGGGCAGCGCTTACAGGTTCCCTTTGAAGCCCCTGTCAAAAACCAGGGAGGAGGATTCCTTGAACCGAGTATTGAATACCTTAAAAATTATATTGGCAAACAGAAGAAACTTGCCGGCTCTCTTTTCGGCAATATAGCAGAATTTGACTTTGGTGACGATGAAAATTTTTCCATCGATCATCTTGTCGCGGGAATACAAAAAGCCGCAAGGGTTAAATGATGCGTACCCGTTGGATGCTTTTATGGTTTGAAGCCCCTCTGCAGTCCTGGGGGGCGGATTCAAAATTCGGACCCAGGGATACCATGGACTTTCCAACTAAGTCAGGGGTCCTGGGTTTACTCTGCGCTGCCCTTGGGGCTTCCGGTGAACAACGGGAACTGCTTGCGGAGATGGCGCCCTTAAGGCAGACCGTCATCTCCTATGTCAGGCCAGGCAGGGAACGGGAAACCACCCTGATGGATTTTCACATGGTCGGCAGCGGGTATGACGATTCCGATCCCTGGCAATCCCTGATGATTCCCAAAACAGCGGAGGGGAAAAAGGCCGTTGGGGGCGGAACAAAGATGACCTACCGCTATTATCTGCAGGACGCCCGATTTGCGGTCATTCTGGAGGTTCCCGAAAAGCGGGCGGATTCATTTGCGGAAGCCCTGTTGAATCCGGTATTCGATATTTATTTGGGCAGAAAGAACTGCGTCCCCACAGATTTTGTCTTTCGGGATGGAAATATCTTCAATACCGAAGAAGACGCTGTTGCCGCAATAGCGGAGCTATTTGAAGAGAAGAAGAAAATAAATAAGGATTTTGATTTGGTTGAAGATTTTCGGGTGGTTTCCGGGGAAGCCGATGGCGAAATCCTTACCCTCAACGATGTACCCATTCAGTTCGGTCCGGTTAAACAATACAAGGACCGCCGGGTAACAATACAACCCTATGAGTGACACCGCTTCCGAAAACACCGCTGTTCATCCGGAAGAACAAAAAAGGGAAGGACAGCGGCTCTTTATTAAAATCACCCGGGAAAGCCTGCCTCAAATAAAGGATAAATATCCCTTTCTTTATCTTGAACGGGGCAGGCTTGAAATTGATGACAGCAGTGTTAAGTGGATAGATAGTGAAGGCAATGTTATCAGGCTTCCCATCGCTACCATCAATACGATCCTGCTTGGCCCGGGAACCAGCATCACCCATGAAGCGGTAAAGGTTATGGCTGCGGCAAACTGTACCGTATGCTGGGTAGGCGAAGACAGCTTGTTATTCTACGCGGTTGGTCAGAGTCCAACGGCTAATACCAGAAACTTCAGAACCCAGATGATCGCGGCTTCGGATAAAAAAGCCCAGACCGAAGTTGCCCGTCGTATGTTTTTCCGCCGATTTCCCACTGCTGATTTATCAGGAAAATCCCTGAAAGAAATGATGGGCATGGAAGGGTACCGGGTTCGGGAGCTCTATGAGCAAAAAGCAAAAGAATATGGTTGCGGTTGGAAGGGTCGCAGTTATATTCCCGGAAAATTTGAACTGGGAGATTTAACTAATAAAATCCTTACCGCCATGAATGCCGCTTTATACGGACTTCTTACATCGGCAATATATGGTATGGGGTATTCTCCCCATATTGGGTTTATTCATACAGGAAGCCCTCTACCCTTTGTTTATGATATGGCTGACATTTATAAAGAAAAGCTATGCATCGATCTTGCCTTCTCCTTGACCATAAAAATGGGCGGGTTGTATAATAGACATAAAGTTTCCGATGAATTCAGAAAACGGATAATTGAAATGAAATTATTGGAGCAGATCGGGGATGATATCCCTGACTTTCTAGTGGGAGGGAAAGATGCTGGTAGTGATAGCCAATGATTTACCACCCGCAGTTAGGGGACGTATGAAGCTCTGGTTCATTGAACCTCGTCCCAATGTTTTTGTTTCCGGTGTAAAGGATTCCGTTGCCGATACGGTGGTTACTTATCTCAATAAATCCTGCCCGCCCGAATCCGGTCTTCTAATCTTTCAGAGGATCAACCGTTCCCCTGGATATAAAATATGGGGAATTGGCGATCATACAAAGCAAATCATCGACATTGACGGACTTCAACTAATTATTGAAAAATATTTACCCTCCAAAGAAAATACACTATATACAGCGGAACAAACTCACCAATAACCCCAGATGCTGGTGTTTTCCCCACACACGTGGGGGTGTTTCCCTCCAAGGGCAAGGTATTTCAGAGCATGGAATGTTTTCCCCACACACGTGGGGGTGTTTCCAAACTCTACAAATGGCTGTATCCCCCGTGGCC
>NZ_AEEA01000031.1 GCF_000297095.1 Treponema primitia ZAS-1
ACTCCACGCTGCTTTCCCTCCTTCGGTACCGTTCTATAATAGCGGTCTCAAAGGATACCGTTTTTAATTTGGACACCTTCAGTTCTACCTCCCCGGAAGTCGTCCCCAGTTTTCGTTTATAGCTTTGCATGTATGCACTAATTTACTCCTTTTCGGAGGACGGGTTTCAATCCACGCACCCGTGAAGGTGCGACTGGTCTTTGTAGGGTTGGCCCATGAAGATGTTGATAGTTTCAATCCACGCACCCGTGAAGGTGCGACTTTATAATAATCATTTCTCTATCTATTATATTACGTTTCAATCCACACACCCGTGAAGGTTCGACGTGGTATTTACAGCCCTGGACAAGTGTCCAGGATTAGGTTTCAATCCACGCACCCGTGAAGGTGCGACACCACAAAAGCGGTTTATCCGGCATCCTCCCT
>NZ_AEEA01000032.1 GCF_000297095.1 Treponema primitia ZAS-1
GCGTGGATTGAAACCCGNCACAGACGGACCAAGCAAACTGCCCTACCGTCGCACCTTCGCGGGTGCGTGGATTGAAACCTTTATGGTCCGCTCAATAGTCGGCCCTACCCTTCTGTCGCACCTTCGCGGGTGCGTGGATTGAAACTCTGCCAGGGTGTTTATAAATTGTACGGCTGGT
>NZ_AEEA01000033.1 GCF_000297095.1 Treponema primitia ZAS-1
CCTACTCCCGCGACAACACCGCGTGGATCGTTTTCCCCACACACGTGGGGGTGTTTCTACCCAGGATACTAACCCACCAGTTTTCACTTGGTTTTCCCCACACACGTGGGGGTGTTTCCGTCCCGTACACCTGGCTTATGGCACAGTTAGAGTTTTCCCCACACACATGTGGATATGTTAAGGCGTAAAAAAATGCGGCCCCTCCCCTTTCAGGCAAGGACCGCATCCTGTAACGAAACTTTCTATTCCCTACGCCTTGGCGACAACCTCGGCGCCGGCGTTAACCGCATCGGTTGAAATATCATCGACCGCAATAACTGTACCGGGATCATCGGAGATTTTAACGGTAAGCAGGCCAAAGGCGGTCATGATCAGTACTGCTATGGGCATCAGGTAGTTAAAGAAAGCCCAGGGCGCGTATTGGAGGGTGGAAACCCCCAGGACGCCGGTGAGGAACACACCGCAGGTGTTCCAGGGTATCAAGGCGCTGGTCACCGTGCCCGAGGCTTCCAGGGCGTTACTCAGCATCTTGGGGTGAAGACCCCGTTTGCGGTACGTGGCGTTGTACATACGGCCGGGTACCACAAGCGAGATATACTGCTCAGGCATGGTAGCGTTACTGCCAAAACAGGTAAGCAGGGTAAGCCCCACCAGGGAAGTAGTACCCCGGGCGAATTTTATGAGCTGCTGCACGATAACTTCCAGCTGGCCGGTTTTCTCCATAATACCGCCGAAGGTCATGGCCAGAATGGTAAGGGAGATGGAGTACATCATATTTTCCAGTCCCCCGGCGGTGAGGAGTTCATCGATGGCCTCTATACCGGTTTCGCTGATATGGCCGCCGTAGGCGCTGGAAAGCAGGAGACCAAAGTTGTTGCCCTGCACTATTGCGCCCAGGATGCCGCCGGAAACGATGCCCAGGAAGATGCCGGGTATAGCGGGCATCTTGAAGGCGATGGAAAGGATAACCACCAGGGGAGGAATGAGCAGGACCGGTGAAATAGTAAAGCTATCGCGGATGCCCGCAGTAATTATCGCCAGGTTGCTCATGTCTATATTGTCTTTGGCGAAACGAAAACCCAAAACCAGGTAAATAACTATCACAATGATGTATACCGGCAGGGTAGACCTGATCATGAATTTTACGTGGGTGAACACATCCGTTCCGGCCATGGCGGGGGCCAGATTGGTGGTATCGCTCAGGGGGGACATCTTATCGCCGAAGTAGGCGCCGCTGATTACCGCACCGGCAGCCATGGGCAGGGGGATGCCGAGGCCGGAGGCCACGCCCATCAAAGCAATACCGATGGTACCGCAGGTGCCCCAGGAAGTACCGGTGGCCAGGGAAGTAATGGAACAGGTGATCAAACTGGCCACCAGGAACAATGATGGGGTAATAATCTGTAGGCCATAGTAGATCATGGTGGGTACTACCCCCGCTACCAGCCATACGCCGATGAGCACCCCGATAACCGCCAGGATGATTACCGCTTGTAATGCCTGGTAAATGCCGTCGAACATGCTTTTTTCAATGTACTTCCAGTCAAAGCCGAGCCAAAGGGCCATGATGGCCGCGAAGGCGGTGCCTATGATCATGGGGATATGGGGATCCACCCCAAATACGGCGATACCCACGGACATTACACCGATCAGTACGGCAAAGGAGAGCAGGGCCTCCCATATCTTTGGGGTCCGGGGTACTCTTGCTTTTTTCTGTTCATTACTCATGTAATCCTCCTAAACAATTAGAAATACTAACATTACGGTAAATATTTACCGGGTCATCCTGGATCATGGAAATATATGTAAACTTTTTTGTAATAGTTTCAGGGCGGCATCGGGATACTGCTTGGAGAGTACCCCAAGGGATGCCATGATATAATCATTATCCACCAATATCGCTGCGGTTTCAGGCGGAAAAAGGAAAAGCCCGGTTTCGTTGTGTTTTGCGATGGCTTCCATCATTTCTACGCGGTGGGGTAGCCTTGTTAAGGCGCCGCCGGTACCGATTATGTATTTTACCTGGGTCAAATCCTTTCCCTCCGCCAGGGTACTGCGACCGGAAGGACCGTAGATATACCGTATATGCCCGGCGTGCCGTTCCGTTGCCTGCAAAACCGCTTCCAGGGTCAGGCGCTCGACAAATTGCAGTTCCTTTTCAGTTTTGGGAATAAATTTATACGTGGCCATGGCTTCCTCCGGCGGGAATCCTAATTCAGAGGCCAGCTTGTCCTGCCCGATGAGGTCAACCAGGTTATGCATATTCACATAGACCCCCAGGTCTCCCTCCACGGTACGTTTTGCAAAAGGCTCGGGGCTGATCGAAATGCGGGAAATTTCTTCGGACCCCGCGGTAACGGAATGAAGATCCGTGGTGGCGCCGCCCACATCCAGTACCATCAGATCTCCTATGGCCCCATGCAGTAACTTTGCGCATTCCATCACCGCCCCGGGTGTGGGGATAATGGGACCACCCACCATATCCCGCACATGCTCCATCCCCGGCGCCTGAATGATATGATCCTCAAAGGCCGCCTGAATAACCCGGCGGGCCGGCTCTACGTTCAGATCATCTATGCGGGGGTACACGTTTTCTACCATATAGAGGGGCATGGTGCTGTCACGGAATATAAGCCGGATTTCATCCTGGTTATCGATATTTCCCCCATAGATAACCGGAATTGAAAGTCCGAGGCTGCAGAGGGCTTCCGCATTGTCCAGGGCGGTATCCCGTTCACCGTGATCCACCCCGCCGGCCAGCATAATAAGGTTCGGCTGGATTTCCCGGATCTTTTCCAAGTCAGTTCTGCGCAGTTTTCCTGCGCTTACCATGTGGATAATGGCGCCGGCGCCAAGGGCCGCTTCCCTGGCGGCCCTGACGGTCATGTCGTATACCAATCCGTGGACGGTCATTTTAAGACCCCCGGCAGCGCTTGAGGTAGCCAGCATATCCCGGTATTCCAGGGACTCCACACCTTTTTTCCGGCACAGATCCCCTATTGCCCCCCGGAGCCCTACCCTGACATCCCCCTCCAGAACCGAAGTTGGCGCCTGACCCTGTCCCCAGAGGACCGGGTCCTGGCCGTCAATGTTCTGAAAGGCGTTCACCAGGGTGGTGGTGGATCCGATTTCGGCTACCAAAACGTCTACGTGCAAAACGGCCCCGCTTTAGTTTTTCCGCCGCTTTTCCCGGCGGTGTTTGATCAGGAAGGTTGCCACATCAATACCGTGACAGCCCCTGCCGAAACCGGCGTCCATTCCGGCGTTTACCGCCAGTTTGGGAACCACCTGGGTACCTCCGGCGATTAGGACTACCTTATCGCGGATGCCCTTTTCTACCGTTAGTTCGTGGATACGCTTCATGTTTTTGTAATGGGTATCATCGTGGCTTATGATGGTGGAGGCCAGTACGGCCTCTGCGTTCAGTTCGATGGCGGCGTCCACCAGTTTTTCTACGGGCACCGAGGTTCCCAGGTAGTGAACCTCTATACCGAAACGTTCGATACCGCCGTGTTTGATGTCGATGATCTCCCGCATACCCACCGAATGTTCGTCCTCCCCCACGGTTCCGCAAACCACCCTGAGGGGATGGTCCGCCACATCGGCGCGTATCTCATCATCCGACAGGATCTCCTGTACCGGAGGAATATAAAGCTTGCTGATGTCAACTTCAAAGGGCAGTTTGCCCTTTAACTCAATGCGTACCCCCTCCGCTTCCTGCAATACCTCCAGGTTGATGATCTCAGGATCCTGAAGGTTCATCTTTGCGGCGAATTCCAGGGCCGCCGCTTCCGCAATCCGCCGCTCCGCAGGCAGGAACAGGTTGACCATAACGATGCCGTCGGCAGACCATTCCATTTCGGGCTTGAGCAGATTGGTATTCCGGTACTTGGCGTTTTCCGCCATGCGGACATTAACGTTGTCCGTCGGATCCAGTTCGTCGATGTAGACGATCTTCTCCGGTTTTTCAAATGTGCAGCCCCCTATGAGGCTTGCAGGATTACTAACTGCCGCAGGATCATACTGGGCAACGTTGTTGTACCCGTAGTGGGCGGTTACCGGGGCGAAGTAGTCCTTGTCCCGTTCATAAATGGCCCCTGCTCCGACTCCGGCGTCGGTTTTACGGATGATTGCATCTCCGTTCCGTTCGGGGTAGCAGCCGGAATCCACGAAGAAGCCCTCTTCCACCGCTTTGAAGTAGCCTCCGGCTTCCAGAATTTCTTCCATAAAGAGGCAGGCCCGCTCTTTGATCTCCCGGGCCTTTTCTACCAGGGGGCCGTCTTTTTTCAACTCCACCATGTCCATAAGGCCGTCCAGGCCCATGAAGGTCTGCTTCGCCGTATCACAGGCTTCGATGTTGTAAATGTGCCAGGGTACGTTCCGGCCTTCATCGGGGGTAATGGTGGATTGTATATCCGCGCTGGTCAGCTTGGAGACCAGCATATTCAGTACGTGGGTTACCGTGTTTTCCCGGGCGGAGGCTTCCATATATTTAGTGTTCATCTGGGCCCTCATGCGGTATTCCCGGCAGAGATCCCGAAGGGCCACCGCATAGGGCAGGTCCATGAACACACAGGGCGCGGGGGGCGCCGTGGGGGGTACCGTGGACAGGCAAATATTTGATTTTTCAATACCCGCCTTTGCGGAGAACAGGCTGTTAATGGCGTGCTGCACGATGAGTTCCGGCATCACCTTCCATGCTTCCCGGGCAGTAGCGTTGGCGTTGTGGGCGCCGTCGATCTGGGCCATGTTTGCCCAGGCCATGATTTTTTTGGATTCACAGGCGTCCACAAAGGAACGTATCATGTTAATATTTCTGTACAGTACGTTGTATTGGGGATCCTGGTGGGCGCCGTTGATCCCCTCTTCAGCGAACATCACCGCCACTTCAGGCCCGGCAACCCCGGACACGTAGGAATGGTAATTGATGGGGCGGCCCACCTCATCTTCAATAAGGTCCAGGGCTTTCCGCTGGGCCCGAACCTGTTTCCGGGTAATGGGTACGCCCCCTACTCCCTGGGGGGTGCCTTCCATAAGGCCGTCAATATGGGACTGCCCTGCGGTACGGATAACCATGATGTGGTCCGCGCCGTGCCAGGCCGCCATCCTCATCCTGCGTATATCATCTTCGAAGCGCCCGGAAGCAATCTCGGTGGTGATCACCGGCATGGGCTGGGGATCAATATCGCCGAAGTACTTCGCCGAAGGCAGGGGCACATCCTTTGTTAAAGGCGTAGAGGCGTCCCGGTACTTAAAGGGACCCAGCTCCAGTCCCGGAGCAGGTTTCCTCCAGGTCCAGCCCCGGCGCCTGGGCCTGTATTTGTCAAGATCCCGGAGCAGGTTTTCTATATCCAGTTTTTTATTAGGCTCCAAATTGTTCTTATCAATCATTCTGCCGCTCCTTAGGCCTTAAACAGGGCAACTACATCGTTCCAGCCCTGGCCGGTTACCAGCATTGCGCCGGCTTCCTGTACGGAAATATTTTTCGACTTGGAAAGTTTATAGACCACATGCCCTGCCCCTTTACCCAAGAGCCCCCGGTCTATGCAGCCTTCCACAATAGTTTTGGTGTCCGGGGAAGAAAATCCCATACGCAGTAATACTGACCGTTCAATGGATGGAGATGTATATTTTTTACCCAATTCCAGAAGGGGGTCTACTACCTTGGCGGTTACTTCCCAGAAATGCCGGTACAGTTCTTCATCGGTAAGTCCGGCTAAATGTTTTCGCCGTTCGGCAAAATCATCCTGTCTTTTCATTTTTACTCCTATAAAAGAGCGGCCAGGTCGTAGACCTGATGACGCCGTGTTAATCGGAAGTGCTACGAAGTAGCACACTACTCCTATTGGTTTTTCTGTAGTTCCGCGATGGCAGACCGGACAAAGGATTCGTCCTTACGGGTTTCTTCAGCCAGAAACTGTATGTCCCTTTCGGTGGGGGTCTTCCCGCCGCCCAGAGCCGTTTTGATCAATGATTTGCGGATATGATCCAAGTCAACATCGGTCGCCTTGATCAGTGACGGGTGGGCGGGGAGGATAAGGCTTTCACCGGGTACCTCGTCCTTGGGATCCCCGAAGGTCACCTTAATGCCGTTTTCCCGTGCAAAGGAAAGCTGCGGCTGTACGTGTTTACCCGCTCCGGTGTATTCGGTTTCCTGTACCAGGATCATCTGGTCCTGGGGCATTTCCTGGGCCAGGGCAAAGGCCGCCGCAAGGGAAGTGTTCCCCGCAGGACCCTTTTCCAGCCCCTCAAGGCTTGCCAAAGCTTCGGTCATATAGAACACCGAACCCTGGGTGATGGTCACATACCGATCCATGTAACGCAGGGGGCGGGCCGCCGAACGGGGGACATCCGACCGGTCGGGCCATGAAGAAAAGGGCACCCCAAAACCGGTATGTCCGGTGGTGAAGGACTTCCTGTTGAACTGCCCGTCAGAGGCCATGTGCAGCCCCGCTAAACTTACGCTAGCACCCACAACAATACTGTGGGCATTGGCCTTAAGGAGACCGCGGGCGGTACCGGTTAAGTTACCCCCGCCGGCGTTGGTACAGACCACCACATCCGGGTGGCGGCCGTACTTTTCCTGAAACTGGACGGCGATTTCGTAGCCCAGGGTTTCTACCCCCGCGATACCGAAGGGGGTATAAAGCGACGCGTTAAAATAACCCGTATCTTCCAGCAGCAGGAGAAACTTGTAAAACAATTCCGGTCCCACGGAAAGCTGAACCACCTCGGCGCCAAGGGCCTCACATTTCCTGGCCTTTTCGATAATCTCCGGCTGCCCGAGTCCTTTAGAGTCGTAACATTCCTGCACCACGATACACTTCAGCCCCGCCATGGCCGCCTGGGAGGCCACGGCAGCTCCGTAGTTCCCGCTGGTAGCGGAGATAACCCCTTTAAAGCCGAGTTTCTTTGCGTGGTAAATGGCAATTGCCGCCCGCCGGGCCTTGAAGCTTCCCGAAGGATTGGCCGCCTCGTCCTTGATCAGTATCCGTGCGCCGAAACCGGGCTTGGCGCATTTTCTGGCCAGGGCGGTTAAATTCCGCAGCTCAATAATGGGGGTGTTTCCCACATGGACATGGGACTGTATTTTTATTATTTCCTCCAGGGTATACCCTGTTTCCCGCATCATCCCCTCATAGTCAAAAGCAATGGAGCCGCTTTCAAAGGCGCCGTAGTCAATACCTACGGACTTCTTCATTATCTCTCCCTTCCTCGCCATGACCGATGTATAATCTCTGTTCCGGTCCACTATTTCCCTCCTCCGAATACCAGCTCCCGTACCTGATCGCTTATAACCAACAGCTCAGGTACAAACTCTCCAAAGCCGTGCCGGTACGTGGGGTTTTCCTCCAGCAGTGTTCCTTCCTCTTTGCGGCCGGTACGGGTCAGTATTTCTGCTTCCTTGCCAATTTCCGCATCTTTTTGGAGCCAGCCCTTTACCCACAGTTCCAAGGGAACCGTCTTGGTATCTTCGGGAACCTGGGGCGCCCGATCCCGGGGTTCAAGAACGATCTTATGAATCCGAACCCACGCGCCTTTCTTAATCATGGAGTAACCTCACTTTACGATTTTTGCTTCTTCGGCAATTTGATCCCGCATATCCCCCATAATAGCCCGGGGTACGGGCAGGGTGATCATGGTCTGGAGTCCGGGCCTGGCGTTGATAATCTGGGGAATCATGTTGACACACATGGCGATAGTACCGATACCCCCGGGAACTTCAGGAGAGTTGATCATGTTGATACTCGGCGTACCCTTGATGATAACATAGTCGCCGGTCTTGACCCCAACTTGTTCCGGTTCAATCTGCTGGGGATGATCCATTTCTATTTTCAGATCCCCCTTGATGTATCCATACCCCTTCATGGCACAGCCTGCGACATTTCCTGCCTTGGCGAAGCCGTAGGGGGATTTGCGGTCAACATCGGTAACAATGGGTTCCATGGACTGTTTGATGTCGTCTACTTTCCAGCCTATGGAATCGGCAATCATACTGATGGATTCGGAAAAGCCCACATGCCCGGAAAGCTTGCCGGTCTTAACGCCATCCCGAAATGCCTCGGGGGTGATACCGATGCCCTGCTCTTCCATAACCGCAGGTCCAAAGGGGGACAGGCTGTTGACCCGCCGGGAGGTGATATGTTCCACATCCTTACAGCAACCGGTCATGATGATAACCAGGAGGTCCATGATAAGCCCGGGGTTGATACCCGTGCCGAGAACCGATACGCCGTTAGCTTTGGCGATTTCGTCAATTTTTTTCGTCAGTTCCGGTTCCTTGGCCTTGGGGTAGGACATTTCTTCTGCGCTGGTAATACAGTTAATCTTTTTTTCCAGAATAAATTTTATCCGGTCGAAGGCTTTGGCGGTGAATGAATCGGTACAAAGCAATACCACATCGGCGGCTTTTTCGGTGATTACCTTTTCCGGAGAACCGATGATAACATCGGGCCGGTTTCCCCTTTTGACTGAGAGAAAATCGTACATACTTTTGCCCTGTTTATTCGGCCTGCCGGCCACACCAATAATGTCCACGCCTTTTTTCTCCAGTAACATTTCTGCCATACCGGAACCCATGGCCCCCAGTCCCCAGATAATAACCTTTACATTTTCCATGTTTACCCTACTCCCCTTAAGATACGGATTTAAAATATTTTGCACACCGATAGTATAGATGTTTTATAAGCAATAACAGGTTCTGTTTTTTTGCCGATTTTTTTGATTTTTCTATACATATCTTATTATTAATATTCGCATACATCCTCTGCAAAGTCAAGAAAAATAATTAACAATTTTAGTAATGTATAATTTTTCAGTATTTCGTATTTTAATACACTTTTCCATTTCAATGTTCCATAAAATTTGACTCTTCCGTATGAAAATACAGAATGCCAAGAGAAAGGGGCGGGAGGGGTTGTATAGAAACTTATCAGAATTTTTTGTATATTTCATATACGAGGTATTTTAAATGACGTTTGATAGTTCCCCGATGGATCAGCTAGCGTATCCTCTTCTTTCTATTGATATTGGAAAATTGCGCGGAAATCTGGAAACCATTTCCGGGACAGTAAAAGGCGCGGGTTGTTCGTTAATGATCGTGACAAAATCAAGCTGCGCAGATCCGAAGATCGTGGAAATGCTGCTGTCCCATCCCGCTGTTGATTATCTGGCGGATTCCCGGATTCAGAATATAAAAACCTACGCCGGGAGGGGAAAAAAAACGGTCCTTCTCCGGCTGCCTCAAAAATGTGAGATCCCGGATATAATCCGTTACGCGGATATAAGCATGAATTCGGAGATCGAAACCCTGGGGCTTTTAAATGAGGAAGCGGCACGGCAGGGAAAAATTCATCAGGTCCTGCTGATGATCGATTTAGGGGATCTTCGGGAAGGGCTTTTTTATACGGAGGAGGAAAAAATCCTCAAGACGGTTAAGGAAATTATCGGGATGAAACACCTGGAATTGCTCGGCTTAGGAACCAACCTTACCTGTTACGGGGCTATTATTCCAAAAAATGATAACCTCTCTATCCTGGAATCCTGGGCTGACCGTATCCATAAACACTTCGGTATCCGCCTGGCCGTGGTTTCCGGAGGAAATTCCAGTTCCTACTATTTAATCGAACGGGGTGAACTTCCCAAGGGAATCAACAATTTACGTTTAGGTGAAGCCTTTATCCTGGGAACCGAAAGCGCCTATGGTGCACGGATAAAAAACACCTATGCGGACGGGGTAAAGCTGGAAGCCCAGATTATCGAAGTACAGACCAAGCGTTCCCTGCCGGTGGGGGAACGCGGGGTGGACGCCTTTGGACAAAGGCCGGTTTTTGAGGACCGGGGGATGATCAAGCGGGGAATCCTCGCCATCGGCAGGCAGGATGTGGATACGGATACCATATTCCCTCAGGACCCTGGGATCAGCATACTCGGTTCCAGTTCGGATCACCTCATGCTGGATCTGACCGGTTCCCAAAAAGATTATCAGGTGGGGGATGTGGTGGTATTTACCATTAAATACAGCGCCCTGCTCCGGGCTTTTACCAGCGGCTACATTCACCGGCGGTATACTACATAGTGGCGAGCATTATCGCCTTAATGGTGTGTTTACGGTTTTCCGCCTCGTCCCAGACACGGCTTTTGGGGCCATCGATCACTTCGGCGGTAACTTCCTCGCCCCGTATTGCCGGAAGGCAGTGAAGAAAAATAGTATCACTGTGGCCTGTTTTATTCATAAGAGACTTATTGACCTGGTAGGGGCTTAACAGCCGGACCCGTTCCGCTTTTATCGCCTCCTCCCCCATGGAAGCCCACACGTCGGTGTAAATTGCATCGGCCCCTTCGACCTCCGCTATGTCGGCGCTTATCCGTATCTTTGCACCGGATACCGCAGCCAGGGATTCGCATGTACCGGTCAAAACCGGATCGGGGTTGAGACTGGGGGGGGTGATTATGGAAAAATGAACCCCTAACTTTGCGCATATCACCATCAGGGACCGGGCAACATTGTTCCGCCCGTCTCCCACAAAACAGAGTTTCTTCCCCTTAGCGGGACCAAAATTCTCTTCTATCGTAAGGATGTCCGCAAGAACCTGGGTGGGATGAAAATCGTCGGTAAGCCCATTGTACACCGGTACCCCGGAATACTTTGCCAGGGCTTCCACGGTGGACTGCTTGAAACCCCGGAATTGTATGGCGCTGTACATACGGCCCAGGACCCGGGCGGTATCTTCGATGGATTCCTTTTCACCCAGATGGATATCCGCCGGTGAAAGGAATACCGGATAGCCCCCCTCTTCCCCCACGGCGGTCTCAAAGGAGCTGCGGGTCCGGGTAGAGTGTTTTTCAAAAAGCAGCGCTACTGTTTTTCCCACAAAACGCTGGTGAGTTTCTCCCCGTTTTTTTTCTTCCTTGACCTGTTTGGATAAATCCAGAAAACTGCGGATTTCTTCTCCCGTATAATCAAGCCAGGTAAGCAAGGAACGCCCTTTAAACGCTTTTATATCCATAGTAAATTCATGATAACCGCAATCAGGGGGATCTGTCAAGGATACTGGATACACTTAAAGTGGGAAGGTATAATGAATCCGAGAGAAATATATTGGAGCTAATAACTGATATTGACCATTTACCTCCGGCCTTAGCCGCATCGGTGAGTTCGGAGGAAGCAGCCTTTATGAAAGGACGCAGGGGGCTGCCCTTCGCGGTAAGCCCGCATTTTGCCTCCCTTGCAGGGCCGGCGTCGGACGATCCTATCCGCCGTCAATTTATGCCCGACCCTAAGGAAGCGCAGGATACCCCCTTTGCCCTTGAGGATCCACTGGGGGAGGTATGCCATCGGGTAGTCCCCCGGCTGATTCACCAGTACCAGGACCGGGCGCTGCTTAAAACTACGGCCCGCTGCGGCGGGTTTTGCCGTTTCTGTTTCCGCAGGGTATGGGTGGCCGAAGAAACGGCCTTTATTACTCCGGCAGAACTGGAACCGGTTCTTGCCTATTTGGCCGGCCATCCTGAAATCCGGGAAATACTTCTGTCCGGCGGCGACCCCTTAACCGCTTCCGATGAACAGCTGGAATGGCTTTTCCACGACCTGCGAACAGTAAAACTGTTGCCCATCCGCATCTGTACCCGGCTCCCCATCACGGTCCCTGCCCGGATCAAGCCGGAGCTTGTCAATCTGCTCAGCCGCTTTCAGCCCCTCCGCATGGCGGTCCACATCAACCACCCACTGGAGCTATCCCCGGAAAGCCGCCGCGCTCTAAGGGCCATTATGGAAACGGGTATCCCCATTCTGGTCCAGACCGTGCTCCTCAAGGGCGTCAACGACAATGCAGAAACACTGATCACCCTTTTTCGGGAATGCCGGGAACTGGGACTCATCCCCTACTACCTCTTCCAGCTCGACCTTGCGCCCGGAACCGCCCAGTTCCGTGTCCCCCTCAAGCAGGGGCTTGGTCTGTACCGGGAAATAAAGACCAAACTTGAAGCATCCCTGCTCCCGGCCTACGCGGTGGATCTCCCCGGCGGCGGCGGAAAAATCCGTCTTTCCGAGGAAAGCATAACCGGGGAAGAGGAGCGGACCATGGGCCGGGTATACCTCCTAAAAGACAAAAATGGGAAACTATGGCCCTACCCTATAGATTAAGTTGAAAAGTGATATAGTAATTTAGAACGATGTATTGGAGGCCAGTATGACTCATGCGCGTTTTGTTTGCTGTTTTCTTCTGATTTTTCCCCTGTTCCGGCTGTCCGCGGAAATTCCCCTGGCGGCTGTCTCCACTGATGACGCCCGGACAATGCTTATTGAGGCGGCGCAAAAATACCGGGGCGTTCCCTATAGGTACGGCGGCATGAGCCGGCAGGGCCTGGACTGTTCGGGTCTGGTGTACCTGAGCTTCCGGGACAGCTTCAAGGTTGAGGTTCCCAGGCGCGCAGAGGATCTATACCATTGGACGGAGCGGCTGGAAAAGGCGGCTATCCAGCCCGGGGATTTGGTTTTTTTCCAGCGGGATGGCCATATATTCCATGTGGGGATCTATATCGGCGATGGCTGGTTTTTCCACTCCGCCTCGGACGGCCCTAAAACAGGGGTAATGTATTCCCGGCTGAACGAGAGTTTCTGGTCCCGCAGCTATGCCGGAGCCGGCCGAGCCCTGCCATAGAGGTACGAGCCGGTTTACGCTTTCGCCATCTCAATAATAAGCGCGTGCGCATCTTCCCCGGCATGAAGGGTTATATTTTCTTCGGTAATTTCAACCGCATCGCGCATGGACAATTGCACATCATTCACCGTAGCGCTGCCCTCTACCAACACAAGATACGCTTGCCGGTTTTTTGCAACCTCAAACGTAAGACTTTTTCCCTTTGATACAATTGTCGCATAGGCATTGATGTCCGCATGAATCCTGATGGGGGCCTTGCTTTTTTCATTGTTCGTACTTGATGCAATGGGCAGCCATGTATCGCGCCTATCCTCAAAGTTAAACCGGCAATCGCCGTAATTGGGCTTGTATCCGATCTTGTCCGGGAAAATCCATACCTGCAAAAAACGGAGGCCCTCCTTACCCAGGTTGTATTCGAGGTGCTGCACTCCGGTTCCTGCGCTCATATACTGCACCTGTCCCCGGGTCAGGGTTTTCTTGTTTCCCATACTATCTCCGTGGGTCAACTCCCCGTCAACAACATAGGAAATAATTTCCATATTCTCATGGGGGTGCGTATCAAAGCCCATTCCCGGTTCCACCATGTCGTCGTTTATAACCCGTAAAATTCCAAACTGAATATTTTCCGGATTATAATAGTCGGCAAAAGAAAAATGGAAATGGCTGTCCAGCCAGCCATGAATACCACGTCCCATTTTTGTATGATCGATATACCGCAGCATGATGAACCTCCTGTTTCCTATAATATAATGAATCCTATAATAGAGGTCAAATTTTATAGTCGGCAGACAGGCTCCCGGATGATTCTTTCTAATTCCGTCCGTGCCGTACGGACCTTCCCGCAAGCACACCGGTGAGCTTACCGCTGCGGACAACCACCTTGCCGCCTATGATGACATATTCTATACCATCATTCGGAAGGCGCGGCTGCTCAAAGGTCGCATTTGCTTTAATGCGCTTGTTATCAAAAATGGTTATGTCCGCATCCATTCCTTCTGCAATCAAACCTTTAGATTTGATACGCGCCTTTGAGGCAGGGAAATACGTTATTTTACGGATACATTCTTCCAGGGTAAACAATTTTCTTTCCCCAACATAATGCTCAATGACACGGGGAAAAGCGGAATACGCCCGCGGCGGAAGATATGATGTTCCTGACGTTATTGTCCAGCCGTCCGTACCAACTGCCACAAGCGGATGTTTCATAATATTCTCAATGTCATCTTCTGACATTTCAAAAAAGACTCCGAAGGCATACACATCCTTTTTCAATACAGAAAGGACCGCTTCTACCTTATTCGTGATGCCGTTTTGTTTCATATATTCAGCAAGGGTGAACGCGCCTTTACCCGATGATATTATGTTTGAAAATATCATTATATCTCCGGGTTCCGTGTAGAAAAGATCGTTTTCCCATCCGGTAGTTTTAGAATAAACTGAAAGTATTTGAAACAGTTCTTTCACTGTTTTATCATCGTTCAGGTAAGTGGAAAGTCCGCTCAAACCGTCGTTTAGGTATTTAGGTGGAATATAGACAGCAAGATTCGTTGTGCTCGCCTTAAACGGATATTGATCCGCCCAAACTTCAATCCCTTCGGCATTTGCCTTGTCAATCATTTCAAGCAGCTTTAAGGATTTACCCCAATTTTTTCTGCCGGCGGTTTTTAGATGAGAAATATTTAAAGGTATCTTTGCTGTGCGCGCTATGGTGATGGCCTCTTCAACAGACTCTACCACATCGCTCCCCTCATTTCGTATATGGGTGGCATAATTACCGCCGTACTTGGCCGCTTCCTTGCATAGTTCGACAAGCTCACCGGTTTTTGCAAAAACTCCCGGAGGGTAAATAAGGCCGCTCGAAAGCCCGAGAGAACCGTCTTTCATGCAGGCTGCAAGCAGATTCTTCATCGCCGCCATTTCAGATTCGGTCGGGTCGCGATCATCAAACCCCATGGCGGTTATACGAAGAAAATTATGACCCGTATAGACGGCTATATTTGTTCCGTTTCCAGCAGAGTCAATATGGTCAAAAAACTGCGCAAGCGTCTTTATGCCCTTGTATTTTTCGAGGGTTTCCTTTGAAACCATCTTGGTAAACATCGTTTTTTCTGCAATATCCGGATCAATTGCCGGAAATGCGCTTATACCGCACTGGCCGGTAATCTCGGTCGTCACGCCCTGCAAAAGCGAATTCTCTGCGGTGGGGTTGTCAAGACAGACTGCGTCTGAATGGGTATGGTTGTCAATAAAACCAGGGGCAATAATAAGACCATCCGCATCTATTACATTCTGCGAAGATTCGGACAGGGACTTCCCCTTTTCAACAATGATACCATTTTTAATCGCAATATCTTCCCGTACAGCGGGCGCACCCGTACCGTCAATCACCATGCCGTTTTTAATGACTAAATCACACATTACCCTACCCCTTTATACTCGTTTAACTATAACCGCATCGGCGGCTAAACAACGGCCGCCTCTCCGTTCGAGATATAAACCCTGGCGACCCGAGAACCAATTGTACCATAAAGTAATTCGAAGGTCTGCCCCGTATGCCGTTCGATGTCCCAGGTCTTAATCCGTTCATCTCCATCCCTGCCAATAAGGGTTACCTGCTGGCCTATCTCGCAGGGAATGCCGGTAACATCAATAAAGCTTTGATCCATACAAATACCCAAAAAATGAGTGCGTTTACCGCTGACAAGCACGGGACCCTGTGTTTTAGCCCAGGGCGGATAAATCCCGTCGGTAAAGCCTATGCTAAGGGTGGCTATCGTCATGGGCTTCTCCACCTTAAAATAGCGATGGTAACCGACACTTTCACCGGGATATACATTATGTATACTTGTAACAAATGTACGGATTGATACCGACTCTTCAAGCCCAATGGGTTCCCGTCCGTCTTCCATCGCCAAATGACCAAGCACGGAAGCGCCTGAACGTACATGGGTGCAGTATGCATCCTTGAACCAGGCAATAGCAGCAGAGTTGCAGCAGTGAATGTATTTCGGCGAAATTCCCGCTCCTTTTACCTGCTCCACCGCTTCCTTGAATCTTCCAAACTGTTCTAATGCAAAGGGGTCGTTGTAATCAGCGGTTGAAGTGGCAAAATGCGTATAAATCCCAACAGTTTCCATGTTCTTTTTATTTCTCATGTAATCAAGCAGGGCGGCAAGATCTTTCCCCCCCCGCACACCGAGTCGGTTCATACCGGTTTCAATTTTTAAGTGAACCTTCGCGATCTTGCCCGCCTTACCCGCTAAATTGTTTAAAACATCCGCAGTTTTACTTTCAAAAAGTGGAATTTGCAGATCATATTCTACCACCGCTTCCAGAAGATGCTGAGGCACGCCGCCTATTAAAAAGAGTTCGTTGGTAATACCGGCCTTCCTGAGCGTCACCGATTCACAGACCGCCGCATTGGCAATGAGCTTGGCGCCGCACCTTTCGGCAAATAATTTTGCCATTGGCACAAGACCGTAGCCATAGCAGTTTCCCTTTACCACAGGGATAATACCTATGTCCTTGCCAATATAATTTTGCACCCGCCTAAAATTTCTTACAACTTCGTCTGTGTCCACCCGGAAATATGAACCACAGTAACCGATTAACGTAGGATCCACAAATTCGTTAATTGACATCTTTGTCGCTCCATTTGAAACCGTTGGATGCATTCCAGTACCCGCCGCTACAGTAGTAATTCACAAAAATTTCATAAATATACAATCAAAAAATTCCCTTGTCAAGTAAATTTTATGCGTTTTTTGACCTTATTATGTATATTTATACATTTTTCCGAAAATATACGTAACCCCCTTGACCTGTAGTTGACCCCAGCCTGTATAGTTGATCAAATACGTTTAGATGAGCGGTGCCGCAAAACGGTACGGGAAAGGAGTTTAGCGTGGAATATCGTACCATTGGAAGAACCGGAATAAAAGCAAGCGTTATCGGCCTTGGTTCCGAAGGAATCGCCCGCATTTCCGCCGAAGAAACTGAGCAGGTTATCGGCTTTGCTATTGATAGGGGGATAAACATCCTTGACTGCTGTATGCCAGGCCTTGAAGTACAGAACCATATAAACCGGGCGCTGCGGGGTAAACGTGAAAAGGTGCTCATCCAGGGACACCTCGGGTCCTCCGCCACCGATGGCCAGTATGATGTAAACCGGGATATTGGGGTTTGCAAAAAAAATTTTGAAGCGCTTCTTAAAGGCTTGGGAACCGATTACATAGATTTTGGTATGTTCTTCTTCGTTGACACGGATAAAGATTTTTCCCTTTGTTTTGAAGATGAATTGCTGCGCTATGTCCTTGACTTAAAAGAAAAGGGGGTGATCCGTGCTATCGGCGCAAGCTGCCATAACAGCGAAATTGCCAGCCGTATCGCCGGGACAGGGATTGTTGACCTTATCATGTTCAGCGTTAATCCTGTTTTTGACATGACCCCGGTTAATTCCGATATTTATGAGCTTCTCAATGACGCCAAACTCAAAGAAAAATTCCATCTGGAAATTGAGCCGGGCCGGGCGCGGTTTTATCAGCTCTGCGAGCAGCGGCAGGTTTCCATAACGGTAATGAAAACCCTGCTCGCAGGAAAACTCCTCTCCCCGGAATTCTCGCCCCTAGGCAGGGCCATGAGCGTCAGCCAATGTATTCACTACGCCCTTACCCGTCCCGCAGTCGCCAGCGTCCTTTTAGGCAGCAAAAGTGAAGATGAAATAAAGGACGCGCTCCGCTATTTTGACAAAAGCGAAATAGACTTGGATTACAGCGAATTTATCAAAGATTTTAAGGCATCGTCAAAGGGAGGCTGCCTTTACTGCAATCACTGCCAGCCCTGCCCGCAGGGTATTGATATAGCCGCCGTAACCCGTTATACCGACATTGCGGCGCTTAACGAAAAAAATATTCCTCCTACGGTACAGCAACACTACGGATCACTTACCAAGCATGGATCGGACTGCATTTCGTGTAAAAACTGCGAACAAAAATGTCCCTTTAATATACCGGTTGCAGCAAACATGAAACGGGCCGCAGACCTATTCGGATTTTAATTCCGTTGAAAAATTCGGGGTTCTGTTTCCTTATAGCCGTGACCCTCGGCCTGACCGGGTGCGCCTTGTTCCCAAAAGACGGTACGCCAATAATACCGGATGAGCGGGCAGGGCCTAACTTGGTCATCTACTTTGCCGACAAAAAGGAAACCCGCCGTGTGGCAGAAGCTATTGCCCGGACGACCGGAGGCGAACTGTTTGAAATAAGCGGCGGTACCGCACGAAAACGCCAAAAGCCGCTGCCTGACCTGTTGGATTACGAGACCTTTTTTGTGGGCGCCTCTCTTTCGGCGGGCCTGATTCCTGAGCCCCTTGAAGCGTTTCTTGCGGAAACCGATTTCTTTGACGGCAGGGTCATCCCCTTTTGGACCAGCATCGAATTTGCCGGGGATTTGAACGGTGAGTTTGAGAAACGCCTGCAAGGGGCGCGCTTCCTTCCCGGCGGAGCTTTTCTGTTTACCGGACGGGTAAAGGCGAAGGGAATTGAGACCATGGCCGAAACCTGGGCTCTGGATATGCTTGCGGAACTTGGATTACGCAGGGCCGCGGGGGGACGCCAGGCTGAGGATATGGCTAAGCTGTTCGCGGCGGCCTATGGCAACCGTTTAGGCCCTGCGATCTTTCAGGACGGCGACTGGACTCTGGAGATGGACGGAGTCCGCTGGTATTATGCCCAGGGCAGATTCCTCCTCAAGGAAGATGCGCAAAGGCCGGAGGATTTTCGTCCACCGTTTTTATACCGGTATTCTCCGGAGCCCCCGGGTAGTGCGGACGAGACGAGCCCGTGGCAAGACACGGCGAATCAGATCCTTTCCCGGCGGCAATATACCGACCCCTATGGGTCTAGCCGCATAACGGTCAACCCCGGCGCAAAGCGTTCTCCCTTTGTTGAGACCATCTGGCAAGGGGGGGACAGAACAGCGGCTTTCTCTCACCAGCAATGGATCAAATTTTTGGGATGGTCTTTGCAGATACACCAGGATATCGCCGCGCCCCTGGGCAGGGCGGAAGCGCGTATTCAGGAACTGGCCAAAGACAGCCCGGAAATACAGGGGTGGATCAAAAACCTGGCAAGTATTACCGGCTGGAACTGGCGGAACGTTGCGGGGAGCGAAGCCCGCAGTTTTCATGCTTACGGGGTAGCGGTAGATTTACTGATGAAGACCCAGGCGGGTATGGAAACCTACTGGCAGTGGACAGCCGCCAAAGGGATTGACTGGCGTACGGTCTCCGCCGAAAAAAAGCAAAACCCGCCCGCCCCGGTAATTCGTGCTTTCGAGGAACAGGGCTTTATATGGGGCGGCAGATGGCCGCGCTATGACACCATGCACTTCGAGTACCACCCGGAACTGCTAATCCTGGGAACCGGCAGGTAAAAGGCCAGGTATTACTATTTCATTAAAATTATATCATTAACAAATTTACCTATTCCTTCATAATTATATCATGGCAATTTTACTAACGCAATGACTTTCCAAGCAATCTAGTTAGTGGAATGGGTTTCGGGCATAATTTCCCTTAAAAATACACTATGTTTCTTTTTATGATTTTCTCCTTACGGTTTTTATGTCCCGCCGACAGATTTGTTTATGTTTAACCGCAAAAGCGGGTAATACCTCCCTTGTTTTTTATATTTTATTAACAATTTTAATTAATGTTTTCGTTAATTCATTTATTATTGGTCTTAATTTTACCTTCATATCTAAATTATTTCCATGAACTAAATAATGCCTAATACCTTTAAAAAATTTTACATCTTCAAATTTATTTAGTTCAAACTGGTTTTTATATTTTTTATACAGGAGTTCTATTTCCTGTTTCAACTCAATATCCAATGATTTTTTTATCTCCTCTATTTTTATATTTTTTCTTTTTAATTTATTCTCAAGAAGCTGATAAATTGCCAAATATTTACTAAAACCAAAACTTCTTTCGGAAGTTAATACAAAAACAAAATCTTCTTCTTTTTCGACGAATAAATAATTATTGGTTTTTAATATAATTTGAATTGAATCATTTATTTGTGTTTCATCTTCATCATGTTTTTCAATATTCAAATAGATATTGCTGATTTTAAATAATTCCTTATTAATATTTGATAGTAAACAAGACAGCATATTTAATTTTTCAATATAGTCTGTTTCTGATGATTTAACAATCGAAACATAAAAATACATACCTGCATAATCATTTACATTAAACCCATAATTTATAATTTTTAACAAATATTTGATTTCTTCTGAAGGTTTTTGAATAGTATATTGATTTTTTTATCTACATGATCCTGTATCGGTAAAATATCATTCCTTATAGTTTTTGGTTCAACCTCTATTATTAATTCTGTAATACCGTTGTATTCAAATCCAAATGGAAATTTTTTTATCTTATTATTAGAAATAAGAAAATTAATATGCGATTCATATTGCTCTTCATCAAACAGTATATCATCAATTTTATCAAAATCAATATCGACTTTCAAATTTTTCATTTCCATTCTCCTTAATTCATTATATTATATCTTTATAAATATGGTAAGATGTATTTTGCCTAACGAGATATATACGCCTAATAATACGATCAATTCAAAAGCCAGTTAAAATACCTGCCGAATAATTCAAATTCCCGATCACGAAAACAATTAAATTTGGGGAGTATGATCCGGGCAAGATGAACATCCAGGTTCCGGAGGTCTATGTCGTCGGCGTGGCTCCTCCGGTAAAGGCGCCGAAAAAAGACTGGTATGAATTTACGAAAAGACTGAAAATGCTTTAGCGGGATTTGTGTATTTTTTCCTTCATAATGATAGAGGGGGATGGCGGATCTGTTTTTTTTCAGGCAAAATCATCGCTGTCAAAACAAGGCAGTTTTAGGGATTCCGCAAGGCGCTGTCCCAGGGTTGTTGCTCCGCAGCCTGCGGGACCGCAGATATATATACGCATTATACCCTCCCCGGTTTAAACTCCTTCTGCCTCTGCCGATTATTTACTTGTGATTATAGCTGTATTTTAAGATTTTTCAACAATACGCAAGGCGGCTTGTCTATTTGGGATATAAGTAATACTATTCATTTTGAGGTGGATGTATGAGTTATCAGGAAGAATAACAGTTATTTTGTTTTGGGTATTCTCTATTGTTTCCATAATCATTCTCTCTCCCTTTCCCTCCCCCGTGTAAGCGGGCTCTTCTTCGTGCCCTTCGTGGTTTATCGCTTCCCCCGCTATTACCCTGTTTTTAATGGTACATATATTTCGATTATTGATTCATTATTATTCCATCTATAATTATTCAATTCAAAATGAAAATAGTTTGTTTTATCCAATATCAAATTACTATCAGGGATTATCTTTTTATACATCGTGTATAAACTATTTTTTAAATTATACATTGATCCAATATGCTGAAATACCGCATAATTTCCACCTATAATTTTATATTCTTCAAAATATGTATTTCATAATTATTTTCAACAGGTATTCCACAAAAATATTTATATACATTTTCTGTTGGTAGTGTCAATAATATTTCGCAAAATTGATTTGCAGCCATATAAATAAAATTAAACCGTTGCAGAAACAGCCACTTCTTCCTGTTTCATGCTCATGTATTTCTTATTCCCCCATTGGCCACCAGCCACATATCGCAGCCGA
>NZ_AEEA01000034.1 GCF_000297095.1 Treponema primitia ZAS-1
ACTCACATTTTCAAAGCTCCGCCCCAATTTCGCTTAAGGTATATCCCATCAACATAGACATAGGGATACTCTTTCCCACTCAATTGACGATTTCGCCAGGTTTCAATGTTCACGTATGCTTTTTTGTTCAACTCACTGATAGTTCCAGGGGATACCTTGCTGCCCCATAGCGCTTCGGTTATATCCTCCACCCGCCTCACCGACACCCCGGCCAGGTACATTTCCATCAGCGCTT
>NZ_AEEA01000035.1 GCF_000297095.1 Treponema primitia ZAS-1
AAATTTGTATTATATATTATATGATTTTCATTTATTAAGGATACAAAATCATTCCAGTCGCTATTATATTCCCAATCGCCACCTAAATCAATTAATGCTCGATTTATAAGGCCACCAAAACATTTATATAAATTATCAAATGATCGTTTATTATTATGATATAGATTTAATCTTTTTTCAAGAAATTCGTCTCTATATCCTCCAATAGTTACAATATAGTCTTTTATTACTGGTGCAACATTATCATAATATTTATATAAATTTGTGTCAAATATTTCACTGATTTTATAATAAACAAATATTGCGACTTCAAATTTAATTACAGATTTATGTTCTACAGGACAATATTTATAAATAATATTTGAGATTTTTTCCGTTGCTATTGCAAAATTAATTATTGCAGTATATTCCTGTAGTTTTTGATGTTTTTTTTCTTCGCTATTTCCCAAAAACATTTGCAAACCTCCAAAGTTGCTATTTACAGTGTACTATGATTTTTTAATTTCGTCAATATTTTTAAAAATAATTCAAAAAAATGGCACATAACGTTCCGATTGTATGCGAAGGTTTTTTGGCGCGATAAGAAAATTGCGTAGCAATTTTAGCGCCAAAAAACTTTGGGTGGAGTGAGCCGTGGATTGCATTTTAATTATGTTATGCGGCTACGCCGCAGTTGACAAAAGAATAATAAAAAACCGCATAATAAAAAAATTATGAAATAAAATTATGCCAAGCGGCTACGCCGCTAATTTAATAATAAAAATAAATGAAGAAGAACCCGTGCGCCGTCCATGTCGCACGGCTAACGTAGAAGATTTTGCATCGCTTAACATACGGTATATGTTCCGCCGCCATTCGGCGGCTCCAGGGTTCCGTTCGCCTAGGTCACTTCGTTCCCACGGCTCACTGCACCTACATTTTGCCCGCCCTGGTCTTGCTTCGCAAGCCCTTATTCGGGCGGTCAAACCGTTATATACCTTGCACGTTATACGACATTTGCCCTAAGATTTGTTGGGGAATATATTGACAAAAAGAATGAAACAATATAAACATAAATGAAGGGGAAAAAATGAAAGAAATTGGATTTAAAGAATTATATAAAATAGCAATGAGTAAAAATAATCCGCGAAAAATATCTCCATTCATAGAAGCTGGAGAAGTTTCTGCGGCTATATTAACAGAGAACGGTAATGTTTATACTGGTGTTTGTATTGATACTGCCAGTACTTTGGGTATGTGTGCAGAACGAAATGCAATAGCTAATATGATTACTAATGGTGAATCAAAAATAATTAAATTGGTTTGTTGTTTCAGTGATGGAAGAATTGGATCGCCTTGTGGGGCATGTAGGGAATATCTTATGCAACTTGATAAGGATAGTGGGAATATTGAAATACTAATAAATTATGAAAAAATGGAAATAATTAAATTAAAAGATATTATTCCAATGTGGTGGGGAGACGAAAAATTTAAATAATAATTATGTCAAACGACTTTGCCGCTAATTTTATAAAAAAATATATGAAGAAATAGAATAATTAAAATAATGGAGTACGGGCAAACGCCGTATAACAGGTCTGTATACGCTACGGGGCTAAAGCCCCTCGGGGTTCCGTTTCGCTAAGTCGCCTTCGGCTCCCACGCTCCACTCCACCCAAAGTTTTTATGGCGCAAAATGCTGCGCATTTTTTTATCGCGCCATAAAAACCATCGCATACAGCCGGAGCGTTATACGAAATGCACAATTTTACCTTTGTTTACATAAGTATTGACAATATTAAAAAAGAACTGTAATCTAAAGTCTATAAACGGAGAAGTGTTATGCCGAAAGATACTGATATAATTAAAAAATTGATAATACCCAATGCCCCACAAAAAGATTTCAGGGAAGCGCTTAAAAAAATTGAAAAGGGTCAATATGAAGTGGAAACATTAGTAAATGGCAATAAAATTCATATCAGTAAACCTGGATTTAAAGGAAAAGATGATTTCAGGGTCGATATATTTGATCCTAATAAAAATAAAAATTCATCATTAACACATGAATATTTATTTGATGATATAGCAAAAAAATATCAAAAAGAACCTGTTGGGACAAAAAAATTAGTATGTGGACTTCTTGATGTTTGCAATGGCAAAGAACCGGATAAAGTAATAAAAGATAATAAACTAAAAGATACAGTAGGGCTGTCAATTGATGTTATATTAAAAAATTATAAATGGATATGGGGACAAGAAGATTGTAATTATCCTCAAGGCAAAGGAAGATGGCTTTCAATGGATGCACTGTTGAAAGAATATGAAATAGAAAAGCCGTGAAAGAAATTATTCACTTCGTATAACATACGGTTTACGGTTCGTCGCTTCGCTCCTCTGGGTTCTGTTCACCTAGGTCGGCTACGCCTCTTACGGCTCAGTACACCCACATTTTTATTGTGCTATTAAAAATGAAGTAAACATTTCACGTTATGCGAAATTTTGGCTGAATGTTTCTGTAAATAAAACAATAATAATATAAAAAAATATTGTACAAAATATTTGAACAATGGTTGACAAAATATTTAATGGTATGATACTATCATTTAGAATATTTACAATAATAATGTAAAACATTTTTCTGTAAACTACATAAATGGAGGTAATCTTGAAATGATAAAAAATCCGGTAGAAACGATTGGTAATTTAATAGAAAAGCAAGGAATTAGTTTTATAAGTTCCATTGATGAAAATGGTTTTCCCAATACAAAGGCAATGTTACCTCCGGTTAAACGGGAAGGCATAAAAACATTTTATTGGCATACTAATTCACCGTCAATGAGAATAAAACAATACAAAAATAATTCAAAGGCTTGTATATATTTTTATGATAAACGGTTTTTTAAGGGCGTAATGTTAAAAGGAACAATGGAAGTATTGGACGATATAAAAATAAAAAAAGAAATTTGGAAAGACGAATATACAAAATATTATACAGGAGGAATGGATAGAGGAGATTTTATAGTAATAAAGTTCACGGCAGAAAATGGACGGTATTATAGTAACTTTAGTTCGGAAGATTTTAAGATAGAATAATATAAAAATTAAAATAAAAAATAGGAGTATAAAAGCAGTCCAAACTTCACATAACAGGACTGTATACGCTTCGGGCCTAAAGGCCCTCAGGGTTCCGTCCGCCTAGGTCATTTCGCTGCGCTCCATTCCCACAGCTCACTCTACCCAAAGTTTTTATGGCGCTGGAAACCTTCGGTTTGCTTTATCGCGCCATAAAAACCTTCGTATACAGCAGGAACGTTAGTCGCAATAAACCAAAAATATTTGTTAAATATTTGTTAAAATAATTGACAAAATTATAATAATAAAATATAAAAAACATACTATGAATAAAAATAAATTATTAGCTATTTTCGTTTTTCAATTATTTTGTCAAAATTATTTGCTTTCTCAAACACAACCGGAAAATTATGTGTTTTTTAATTTGGACAGGGAGCTCATCAGAAACGCTTCTTTTTATGATTTTAGACAATTTGCAGGAGCACAAATAAAATATACATGGAGAAGTTTGGAGCGTGAAAAAGATGTATATGACTTTTCCACTATAGAAGAAGATAGATTGTTTTTATTAAGCAAAGGAAAAAAATTATTTATTCAGATTCAAGATGTTTCTTTTAGTTCAAATATCAGAAATGTACCCAATTATATTATTGAAGATCCGCAATATCATGGAGGGATTAATTCACAATATGAATTCGCTGATGATAATGATAATAACCCACGGGAGACTGGCTGGGTATCCCGCCGCTGGGATAGAGCGGTAGCTGAACGTTTTCATAAACTTATAATGGAATTAGGAAAACAATTCGATGGAAAAATAATAGGTATAACATTACCCGAAACATCCGTTGACTTTGGTTCTACTGGAAAATATTATCCAATTGGGTTTACTCCAGAAATATATCGGGAGGCGATAAAAGCAAATATGAATGCGACACATTTAGCATTTAATCAGTCAATGGTTATTCAATATGTTAATTTTATGCCCGGAGAATGGCTTCCATGGGATGATAAGGGTTATTTATCATCATTATTTGAATATGCTGAATTATTAAAAATTGGAATTGGCGGGCCTGATCTTATACCCTATAAAAGAAATCAAATGAATCATGGGTATTCCTTTGCACAAAAATATCAAGGAAGAATAAAATTAGGTTTTGCGGTACAAGAGGGTAATTATAATCAAAAAAATGAACAAACAGGATGGACATTAACGGTACAAGAAATTTATGATTTTGCAAAAAATTATTTGAAGACAAATTATATATTTTGGTATCCAGAAGAACCATATTTTACGAGAGATGTAAAACCACTATTATTGAGAGAAATAAGATAAAAAGGGGTTTACTGCGCCTAACAGGTTTGTTTACGCTTCGTCGTTTCTTATCGGAGTTCTGTTTTGATAAATCGGTTATGCCTCCCATAGGTATGTCATCATTTTTTGGCGGCGGTGAAAATAAGATTTTTCTTGCTTTTTTCCCATAGTATGGTAAAATTATTTTCACAAATAACTATGGAGGAAAAGTATGAATTTACAGCGTCCCAATGGTAATGACGCCACACGGTCGGTTAACCGCTCGACCAGTGTGGTACCCTCAAGCGGCCTCTGTTCCCGGTGTATCGACGGGTGCAAGGGGAATTGTGAAATCTTTAAGGCAACATTCAGGGGCAGGGAACTCATCTATCCAGGGCCTTTCGGGGATATAACTGCGGGGGGGGATAAAAATTACCCCGTGGATTATTCCCATCTCAATATCCAAGGATATGCCCAGGGCGCCGAAGGGCTTCCTACGGGAACTCCGGCGGACCCGGATCATGCCCGGTTTCCCCTGGTTAACACAGAAACCGAATACGGCTGGGATAAAAAAGTTAAAATGACCATGCCGGTATTTACCGGCGCCTTGGGATCCACCGAAATTGCCCGGAAGAACTGGGAACACTTTGCCGTGGGAGCCGCCATTTCAGGGGTTACCATAGTCTGCGGCGAGAATGTTTGCGGCATTGATCCTGGACTGGAATTGAATGGCAGCAAAAAAGTAGCTAAAGCCCCCGACATGGACCGGCGTATTGCAGCCTACAAAAAATACCACTCAGGGTACGGGGAGATCCTTATTCAGATGAATGTGGAGGATACGAACCTCGGTGTGGCGGAGTATATTATTGAAAAGCATAAAATCGAAACCATAGAGCTTAAGTGGGGCCAGGGCGCTAAATGTATAGGCGGCGAAATCAAAGTCGGTTCCCTTGAGCGGGCTCTGGAACTCCAGAAGCGGGGCTACATCGTTACCCCCGATCCATCGGATCCCATTATCCAGGCCTCTTTTAAAGACGGGGCTATTAAAGAATTTGAACGTCACAGCCGCCTGGGCTTTGTTACTGAAGAAGGCTTTATGAAGGAAGTGGCCCGCCTGCGTGGTCTTGGCTTTAAACGTATCACCCTTAAAACCGGCGCTTACAGTCTTAAAGAATTGGCTATGGCTATCAAATACTGTTCCAAAGCTAAGATCGATCTCCTCACCATTGACGGCGCTTCAGGCGGCACCGGCATGAGCCCCTGGCGCATGATGGAAGAATGGGGTGTTCCTTCACTTTACCTTCACAGCGCAGCCTATGAGTATTCATCAATACTTGCCGCCCAGGGTGAGCGGGCGCCCGACCTCGCTTTTGCGGGCGGGTTCAGTTCCGAAGACGGTGTCTTTAAGGCCCTGGCCTTAGGCGCCCCCTATGTAAAGGCGGTGTGTATGGGCCGTGCGCTCATGATCCCCGGTATGGTGGGAAAGAACATAGCCCAATGGCTTAAAGATGGGAATCTTCCCAAAACTGTAGCCGATTACGGAAGCAGCCCGGAAGAGATTTTTGTTAACTACGAAAAAGTAAAGAACATCGTTGGGGGAGGGGAAATCGACAAGATACCCCTGGGCGCCATCGGTATCTACAGCTATGCGGATAAGCTCAAAGTCGGCCTCCAGCAGCTCATGGCCGGGGCCCGGCGTTTCAATCTTTCTATCATCAGCCGTAAAGACCTCATGTCCCTTACGGAAGAGTGCACCAAAGTTACGGGCATTCCCTATCTTATGGATTGTTACCGTGATGAGGCCATGAAGATACTAAGGGGCTAATGAAGGAATAGCCATCGGGAAAAAATGAGAGTGAGGATATTATATCCTCCGGTCATTTTTTTCCATGGTTTTTTACAAAGGCCCGGTATTTTTCGGGATCGCTCTTAAAGGCAATGATCGGGGATTCCGGTTCCAAGCCGGTCTTTTCCAGAGCTTTGGAAGCCTCAAGGAGAAGCCGGTCCGCTCCAAGCAGCCGTCCTGAACGGGCGCTGATGCCGATACGGAGATCGCTCTTGTGTGGGAATATCTCCGGAAGGCTGGTTAGTATCTGGTTGTGAAACTGCTTGGCCTTAGCAAAGCTCTCGTCAAGGTTGCTGTTGGGAAGGATTATAGATATGCCCCGATCTCCCCGTTCAAAGATGAGGTCTTGGTCGGTAAAAAACTGCAGCGCCCGGTCGATAAATTTTCGGTAGACAATGGAATCATCCCCAACGCCAAACCCGGCGGTAAGGCTTAATTCCATGAGAATCAGGGTCAGATCCTGTTCAGCGGCGGAACAGATGCGTAAGTTCAAGTCCAGCTTTTCCTTGGTATGGGATTCCCCGGCCGCATTACTACGGCTCAATGGGGGGGCTTTTTCCGGGGTGGGATAGATTTTCTGCATTTTATCCGAAACCAAGGATTCTGCTTTCTTATTGGTGATAGAGGAAATCAACAGGGTCACCGCGGACAGAAGGATGGCGGCTAAAATCATTAAAAGGGATTGTTTTAATACAAGTGTAAAGGCAGGGTAATTAATGTCATTAGATACCGCAGTGATGGTTGCATTCCGCAGTCCGTCAACCCGGAGGGGGGCAAAATGGGGATTCCGGGAGACCCCAAAACGGCGCTGGAACCGGGGGTTTTCTCCCTCCCAGGTAATGATACCGTTATTGTCCCGTTCAAAGGTAAATTCAGCCCCAAAGGGCCCTGTAACGATGACCCCCTGGATGGTTTTTGAACCCGTAACGGCATCCCGGACTGCATCCTTAAAGGGCTCCTCCATGAATCCCAGCACACCCGCAGAGGAGGCAATATCCGCCAGATCATAAAATTCCCTTTGAGCGATATTCCGGCGTTCATTAATACCCGTAATTATCCGTATAACGCCGGTACCGATGGCCGCAGCGTACAATACGATACTTATCACTGCAATAATTGATGTAACTTTTATTCGCATAAACGTAGTATAATCGGTTTTTGAAATTCTTGCTAGAATGTTTTAGAATATTTGTATGAGTTTACGAAAAATACGCCTTCCTCCGGGCTGGTATCCCCAAACAACAGAGGCGGTTTCCCGTTTTTTGGAAAAAACCATTCGGGAAAACCGGGATGATGGGACCGCATCGGCTGCGGCAGCTCCCCATGCGGGTTGGCGTTATTCAGGCGCCATTGCCGCCAGAGCGTTCCTGTCGTTGAAACGGGACGTGGATACGGTGCTTGTAATCGGCGGCCATATTCCGGGCGGAATGCGCCCCCTTATGGCCGAGGAGGACGCTGTGGAGACTCCCTTGGGGGATATACCGGTGGATACGGAATTTCGTATTGCCCTTGGTCAGTCTCTGGACTGTCTGCCGGACCAATATGCCGATAATACTGTTGAGGTACAGCTTCCAATGGTTCGTTATTTCTTCCCGGCGGCAAAATTGCTCTGGCTCCGGTTCCCGGCAGACGAAAGTTCCTTTGAGTCGGGTAAGGAAATTACCCGGATAGCCGAAAAAATTGGTCGGAACTTGGTGGTTTTGGGTTCCACGGATCTGACCCATTACGGGAACAACTACGGATACAGTCCCCAGGGCGGAGGCAAAAAGGCCCTTGCCTGGGTTCGGGATGTAAACGACGCCAATTTTATCGCCGCAGTTAAATCCGGCGATCCCCGGGCAATTTTAGACCGGGCGGAGAAAGATCGTTCCGCCTGTTCTGCCGGGGCTATTCTGGGGGCTCTGGGTTTTGCAAAGGGCTTTGTCCAAGAATCCGGCGTACCAAAGGCTGAGCTTCTGGCTTACGGAACCAGTGCTGGCGAAAATCCGGAGGAGGGGGAAATCCCCGACTCTTTTGTGGGGTACGGAGCTTTTTGTTGGAGATGAAGGGGGGAAGGAATGGGCATACATACAAAATCTGAACAGAAACCTTGGCAGGAAAAGGAACCCTTTGCCTATTCCTTCCCCTACCGTTCCTGGGACAGCATGATGCCCCTTTTTACCTTTCCCCTGCATTGGCATGAATACCATGAAATACTGTATGTGGTAAAGGGGAAAACCTATGCGTCCTTAGCCGGTGAAACCTACGAAGCTTCGGAGGGAGATATAATAACCATAAGCAATGGTATATTGCATGGTTTTTTCCCCTCAAGTCCCGGTACATCGGCTCGAATATTCCAATTTGAATCTAAAATATTTAATGAAAGCGGTATTGAGCTGCGGGACGGCGTTCATGGGGATCCGGTATTTGCGCGGAAGCCCCTGCTGAGCGCGAAAAAAGACGGAATCCTCTATAAAAAAGCGATGTCCCTTATTATGGATATGTTTAAGGAATATAACCAGCGGGACGCCGGATTTCGCCTCTCCATCAAATCTAAGCTTTATGAATTTGCCCTGATGTTTCTCCGGGAAATACCCTCCGAACAAGTTATCAGACCAAATAAAAACACGAACCATAAATATATGAATGAGCGGCTGGAACAAATATTATCCTTTATATTTAAAAATTTTGATAAATCGAATATTACCCTGGATGATGCCGCCGGGGAGGCTGCCTTAAGTAAATTCCATTTTACCCGGTTCTTAAAGGAACAGACCGGACAGAGTTTTCATTCCTACCTTTCCATGGTACGGATCAGCCATGCGGTGGAGTATCTTGTTAAAACCGATACCTCCGTTACGGATATTGCCTATCAAAGCGGCTTTTCAAGCTTGAAAACGTTTAACCGGGTTTTTAAAACCTATACGGGGAAAAACCCCTCCCAATACCGGTATGAGGCCAGTGTCGGGGGCGAGGCCATAAAGGCCCTGGTTCATCAGAAATAAATAGCAATTTTTGAGGTAAACTCAACAATAATTGGCGAGCACAATTTTCCACCTACCCCTACAATTCATATAGGTTAGGAGGATTATAATGATAAAGAGAAAGCTTATTTTTGCGTTTGTTTTTGGTTGCGCGTTGATTACTCTGGTTCTTACCGGGTGTAGCAAGAAGTCTGATGGAGGGGCAGCCGGTTCAACCGGCGCTAAGCAGGTCATCAATTTGTGGAGTTTTACCGATGAAGTGCCTAAAATGCTCGATAAATATCGGGAACTTCACCCCGATTTTGACCAGAAATATGAAATTAAAACCACAATCATCGCCACGACGGACGGTGCGTATCAGCCGGCCCTTGACGCGGCGCTTTCGGGCGGCGGCAGCGGCGCTCCCGATATCTATACCGCCGAAGCGGCCTTCGTGCTGAAATACACCCAGGGGGATGCCGCTCAGTTTGCGGCTCCCTATGCGTCTTTGGGTATTGATGTCAGCAGTGCGCTGCGGGAAGCCGACATTGCCCAATATACGGTTGATATTGGCTCACGGGGCAGCGAGCTTGTTGCCCTCGGCTTTCAGGCAACCGGCGGCGCCTTCATTTACCGGCGCTCCATTGCCCGCGATGTCTGGGGTACCGATGATCCGGCGGCGATTAAGGGCAAGGTTGGCCCCGGTTGGGACAAATTCTTCGCCGCAGCCGCCGATCTTAAAGCGAAGGGTTATGGCATCGTTTCAGGTGACGGCGATATATGGCATGCGGTTGAAAACAGCTCCGACCGGGGCTGGATTGTAGACGGCAAGCTCAACATCGATCCGAAACGTGAAGAATTCCTCGATCTTTCAAAGCGGCTTAAAGACAACGGTTATCACAACGACACCGAAGACTGGCAGGACGCCTGGTTTGCCGACATGAAAGACGCCGGTGCAAAAAAGGTCCTGGGCTTCTTCGGTCCCGCTTGGCTCATCAACTACGTTATGGCAGGTAATTCCGGCGGCAGCAAGCCCGGCGAAGGCACCTACGGCGACTGGGCGGTCTGCGAGCCTCCGGTCGGCTTCTTCTGGGGCGGCACTTGGCTTTTAGCCAATAAAGACAGCAAGGTTAAGGATGCTGTCGGGGACATCATTAAATGGGTTACCCTCGACTATTCCGAAACCGGGTTGCAGTATTACTGGGCCAACGGCACGCTTAACGGCCCCGGCGGGACCAAGGACACGGTCGGTTCCGGTACTGTCATGAGCCGCTCCGACGGTTCACTTGAATTCCTCGGCGGACAGAATATGTTTGATGCATTCGTCCCTGCGGGACAATTTGCCAATGGCAAGAACCTTACCCAGTACGACGAATCGATCAATCTAAGCTGGCGCGGACAGGTACGGGAATACACCAACGGCAACAAGTCCCGCGCTAAGGCCCTTGCAGACTTCAGGCAGCTGGTAGCGGACAATCTTGATATACGGTGACCCGATGACGGCTTGCCATCATCTTCAGGTTTGACCTGAAAGTCTTGGGCGCCTTTGGAAAACGGGGGAATAACATCCCCCGTTTATTCATAGCAAGGAGGTCTTATGCAGCGCACAAGTGTCAATTATTCAAAGTACGGGTATATCTTCTGCATACCATTTGTTCTTGCCTTTCTTATTTTTTCGTTATACCCCATACTGTATACCGCAGTTATTGGTTTTACGGATCTGCGGGGTTTGGGCAAGACGGATTTTCATTTTTTGGCTAATCCTTTCGAAAATTTTCAATCGGTTCTTAATAATCCTTCTTTTATTAAATCCTTGCAAAATACGGGGCTGATTTGGATAATCAATTTTATCCCCCAGATAGCGCTGGCGTTGCTGCTCACCGCATGGTTCACCAATGAACGCCTCAGGGTAAAAGGGCAGGGGGCGTTCAAGGTTATGCTGTACATGCCGAACATCATTACAGCGGCAACCATAGCAATATTGTTTAACTCCCTGTTCGCCTATCCCATGAGTCCGGTCAACTACCTTGCCGTGAAATTGGGGTTTATAGATGCACCGATGAATTTCCTGCTTCAAAAATGGACGGCCCGGGGTATCGTGGCGTTCATCCAGTTCTGGATGTGGTACGGCAGCACAATGATCGTGCTTATTGCCGGCGTAATGGGCATAAGTCCAACGCTGTTTGAGGCGGCTGCAATCGACGGCGCTTCGGGTATACAGACGTTCTTCCGCATAACCCTCCCCAGCTTACGGACAATATTGCTCTATACCCTTATCACGAGCATGATAGGCGGATTGCAGATATTCGATATACCGAGGCTGTTCCTCCTCGGCGGTCCCGATAACGCTACGCTTACAACGAGTGTATTTATTTTCAATCAGGCTTTCAGCGGAAGCTATCTTTACAACAGGGCGGCGGCTGCAAGTATGATTATGTTTCTTATAATAGGGGTATTGTCCGCGATATTGTTCTACGTTATGCGCGATAAAGATGCGGAGAAACAGAAAAAGGCGAAAAAAGAACTGGCAAGGGCGGCAAGGAGGTTCCCCTCATGAACATTCATCCGACGAACGTAGTAAGGAGGTTCCCCTCATGATCCGACATAACGATGCTATTTCCCGTAACCTGAGCAAGACGGTTATTTATATTGTTTGTATTTTTCTATCGATTTTAAGCATACTGCCTTTCTGGATTATGTTTATGAACGCAACCCGAAGCACATTCGAAATCCAGCAGAACGCAGTATCGCTCTTGCCGTCAAAATACTTTTTAAGCAACTGGAAAATACTGCTCGGCAAGAGTTTTAACCCCCTGGTTGGTTTCATAAACTCTTTTATTGTTTCCACAGGCGCAACCGTCTGCGCGGTGTACTTTTCATCCCTCACGGCTTATGCAATTGTTGCCTATGTGTGGAAAGCGCGGGAGGCGTTCTTCACCTTCATCATGTGCGTGCTTATGATTCCCGCCCAGGTTGCGGGCATAGGGTTCTACCAGTTTATGTACCGTATTCACTGGACAAACAGCCTTTGGCCGTTGATACTACCCGCCATAGCCGCGCCTGCAATGGTATTTTTTATGCGCCAGTATCTTCTTGCCTCGCTGTCCCTTGAAATCGTGGACGCAGCCCGCATAGACGGTTCCGGCGAGTTTGCCACCTTCAACAGGATAATTCTGCCTATTATGAAGCCCGCAATAGCGACACAGGCGATTTTCTCGTTTGTCGCCAATTGGAATAACCTGTTTACCCCCCTCATCCTGCTTACCGACAAGAATCATTACACCATGCCGATTATGGTAAGCCTTTTGCGGGGTGACATATATAAAACCGAATACGGTTCAGTATATCTTGGGTTAGCACTCACGTCACTGCCGCTGTTCGTCATATATTTCCTGCTTTCACGGTACATCATAGCAGGGGTAGCCCTCGGCGGCGTAAAAGAATAGGAGTAACCATGATAACTGTTTCAAATCCAATATTGCCCGGCTTTCATCCTGACCCGTCAATACTGCGGGTGGGTGATACCTATTATATTGCCAATTCAACCTTTGAATGGTATCCCGGGGTTGAAATTCACCGGTCAAAGGATCTTGCATCCTGGGAACAGCTTCCTTCGCCGCTCAGTGAAAAACGGCTTCTGGATATGCTTGGCAATCCCGCTTCCGGTGGAATATGGGCCCCATGTCTCAGTTATTCTGATGGCCTGTTCTACCTCGTCTTTACCAATGTCCAGAGTTGGAATTCAGGCCCCTGGAAGGATGCCCCCAATTACCTTACCACCGCCCCTTCAATCGAAGGTCCCTGGTCCGATCCGGTATTTCTGAACGCCTCCGGTTTTGATGCGTCCCTGTTCCACGATGATGATGGAAGGAAATGGCTGGTAAACATGGAATGGGATTACCGCAAAACAAATGTTGCCTGGCAATTCACCGGCATTCTTTTGCAGGAATATGATTGCAAAGAAAAAAAACTCGTCGGAAAAGTAAAGAATATCTTTACCGGGACGGCAATTAAACTGGTGGAGGGGCCTCATCTCTATAAAAAAAATGACTGGTATTATCTATTAACCGCCGAAGGGGGAACCCAGTATGAACACGCCGCTACCCTGGCCCGTTCAAAAACTATTGATGGGCCCTATGAGGTCCATCCGACAAACCCCCTGTTAACATCCTATGGAAGGACGGATCTTTATTTACAAAAGGCGGGACATGCCAGTTGGTGTGATACCCCCAATGGCAAAACCTATCTTGCCTTCCTCTGCGGACGTCCGCTCCCGGGAACGAAACACTGTGTCCTGGGACGTGAAACCGCATTAACAGAACTTGAATGGCATAGCGATGGCTGGCCCTATGTCAAATACGCGGACCTGAACGGGACGGATAAACCCCGCAGCGTTTTTGGGGAAAGCATTCCGAATTTTCCCGGTGCAAGCTTTGCACCGCCGGAGCCCCTTGCGGAGCTTCCGAAACCGTACTCTGTTTTAAAAAATTACCGGTTCGATACCAATAGTATTGACCGGGATTTTAAGACCCTGCGTACTGCGCCTGATACTGAGTTTTACTCCCTTAACGCCCGTAAAGGCTTTCTGCGTCTTCGGGGAGGACAATCGCCGGTCTCCCGGTTTAAACAAACCCTTCTGGCCCGCCGTCAGCTTGATTTTTCCTTTGCCTCGGAAACCTATATGGAATTTGAACCCAAGAGCTTTCATGAATTGGCTGGGCTTTCCTGGCGCTATGATGAAAATAATCAGTACCTGCTTGCCCTTTCCTATGATGAACAAAAGGGCAGGGTCCTTTCCGTTCATTCGATGATCGCCGGCGTGTATTCCCGGACCGATGATACGGCCTTGTCCAAGGATGGCGGAATCTGGCTTGGTCTGACCGTTCACGGTACTACGGGCAGATTCCGGTATTCCCTGGATGGGAATGTCTGGAATACCCTGCGGCCTGTCCTTGACGCAGCGGTCCTTTCGGATGAATATTATCAGGAGGGTTTTACCGGCGCTTTTATCGGCATGTTCTGTATAGATACGGCAAATTATGCCGCCCATGCTGATTTTAAGTGCTTTATGTATACGCCCTTAACGGAGGAATTACAATGATAAGGACTGTCGCCGGTATTGACATGGGTACCCAAAGTATCAAGGTGGTTCTGTACGACTGGAATGCCCATCGTATTATCGCTTCAAAGGCAGAGCCGGTAGAACTTATTGCGGAAAGTGACGGGACCCGTGAACAAAAAACAGAATGGTTTGATGCGGCGCTGGAAAAATGTTTTTCCGCCTTTTCACCGGAAGAAAAAAATAGTATTGCCGCCATAGGGATTTCGGGACATCAGCATGGTTTTGTGCCCCTGGACGCGGATGGTAAGGCTCTATACAACGTAAAGCTTTGGAATGATACTTCCACCGCCGAGGAATGCCGGATAATCACCCAGGCGGCCGGTGGGGATGATGCGGTCATAGCAGAGGTCTGTAACCTTATGCTGCCCGGGTTTACTGCCCCAAAAATACTTTGGCTTAAACGGCATAAACCTGAGGCTTTTGCCCGGCTGCGCTACATTATGCTTCCCCACGATTACCTTAATTACCGCTTTACCGGTGAATACAAAGCCGAATACGGGGATGCCTCGGGTATGGCGATTTTTAACGGGAAAACCCGTTCCTGGTCAAAGAAGATATGCGCCATAATTGACGAAAAGCTCCTTGGTTTGCTGCCCCCCCTTATCAATTCGGATGAGCCCAACGGCTTTGTCCATGACGCGGCGGCCAAGCGTTTTGGGATTCCGGCGGGGATTCCCGTTTCTTCCGGGGGCGGTGATAATATGATGAGCGCCATCGGAACCGGCACGGTTCGGGATGGGGTTCTTTCCATGAGCCTGGGCACATCAGGTACCCTCTACGGTTACTCGGAAACGCCCCTGTCTGATCCAAAAAACGGGCTTTCGGGCTTTAATTCATCCACCGGCGCTTATCTTCCGCTTTTGTGTACGATGAACTGTACCGTGGCCACCGAAGAAGCCCGTCGTATATTTAACCTGGAGGTGAAAGAATTCGACGCGCTGGCGGAAAAATCAAAACCCGGAGCGGAAGGCATCGTGTTTCTCCCCTTCTTTAACGGCGAACGCACCCCGAACCTTCCCAATGGCCGGGCGAGTATTTCCGGTATTAGCGCGGTTAACTTTACCAGGGAAAACGTAGCCCGGGCCGCGATGGAATCGGCAATTTTTGGGATGCGCGGCGGTCTGGAGGCTTTTGTGAAGCTTGGCTTTAAGGCCCGTGAAATCAGAATCACCGGCGGGGGGAGTAAAAGCCCTATCTGGCGTCAGATGGCAGCGGATATTCTGAACATCCCCGTAAAACGTCCTGCAAATGCGGAATCCGCCGCCATGGGCGGCGCAATACAAGCCCTCTGGTGTCTCCTGAAAAAAGATGGAAAGCCTGCGGATATAGCGGTCCTTACGGATGAACATATAGAAATTCAGGAAAATGAAAGTATCAAACCGGATAGCAAAACTGTCGCTGCATATAATACCGCATATACGGAGTATAACAAGTACCTTAAAGCGCTTAGTCCGCTTTATCAATAATGAGAATTGGAGTATTGTATGGCAAATTATTTTACCGGCGGCAAGGAATATTTTCCCGGCATAGGAAAAATCCCTTATGAAGGAAGCGGATCAAAAAATCCCCTGGCCTTTAAGTATTATGACGCCGAAAAAACGGTGCGTGGAAAAAAAACAAAGGATTGGCTTCGTTTTGCAATTGCGTATTGGCATAGTTTCTGCGGTGATGGTGCGGACCCCTTTGGCTCCGCTACCCATATCTTCCCATGGAACAGTACCAATGAACCCCTGCAGAACGCTAAAAATAAAGCGGACGCGGCTTTTGAATTTATCACCAAGATCGGTGCTCCCTACTATTGCTGGCATGACCGGGATATAGCCCCCGAAGGCAAGGACCCCGATGAAACCGCCAAGAACCTCGGTATTATTGTTGATGAGTTGAAGAAGCGGCAGGATGCTACGGGGGTAAAACTCCTCTGGGCAACGGCCAATGTGTTTACCAATCCCCGGTTCATGAACGGGGCGGCGACCAACCCTGATTTTAACATTGTGGTTCAGGCCGCCAATCAGGTGAAACATGCTATTGACGGCGCCATAAAGCTCGGCGCCGAAGGGTACACCTTCTGGGGCGGCCGCGAGGGTTATATGTCTTTGCTTAACACGGACATGAAACGGGAAAAGGAACACCTCGCCATATTCCTGACCATTGCACGGGATTATGCACGCAAACAAGGTTTTAAAGGTTCTTTCTATATCGAACCGAAACCGATGGAACCGACCAAACATCAGTATGATTTTGATTCCGAAACGGTTATCGGTTTTTTAAAAGCCCACGGCCTTGAGAAGGACTTTAAGTTGAATATTGAGGCTAACCACGCGGAACTTGCGGGCCATGATTTCTATCATGAACTGTCGGTCTGTGTTGATAACGATATGCTCGGATCGGTTGACGCAAACCGCGGCGAACCCCGTAACGGCTGGGATACGGATCAATTCCCCTCCAGCGTTTATGAGACCACCCTGGCGATGCTTACTATCCTCCGCATGGGCGGTTTCAAAACCGGGGGGCTTAATTTCGATGCAAAAATCCGCCGCAACTCAATTGATCCTGAGGATCTTTTTATCGCCCACATCGGCGGTATGGACACCTTTGCCTACGGACTTGAAAAGGCCTCTGCGGTCCTTGATGACGGGCGTATTCCGGATCTGATTAAAAAACGTTACTCCTCCTTTGATTCAGGGGATGGCGCGAAATTTGAGAAGAGCGGATTTACCCTGGACGCGTTGGCCGCTCTTGCCAAGGATTACGGTAAAGCCGGCTGGACCAGCGGCAAGCAGGAACTGTTTGAAAATCTCTTTTCTGATATTATATTGTTAAAATAAATAGTTTGTGTTGGGGGGTTACTTAATAACCTTATTTAGCTCCCCAATGCAATATTCTTTTACCGCATTAAAAACCGCCGGGGTATTCAAATCCGGCGACCTTTTTTTTAATGCCGCTGCAGTGGGAAGCAGGGTAGTAAAGATAATGTTTTCTTCTTGGGTAAGGACCGCGAGGTAGTTCTGTACCGGCCCTTGTATGACAGGCAGGGCGGATATACCCGTTTGGTAACGGGTAAGGAATTCCCGGGCGCCCATGGCTGCTTTTCCGGATGAAAAAAGCCGATATACCCCGCCAATGTCTCCGGCAATCCTTTCTCCCAGCCCGGGTTTAAGGCTTATTGGCGCCCCCATGCCTGGGGCGGAGTATACCTTCGCAGTAATGTTACGAACCTTTTCTTCAAGCCGCTGCCGGTACATGGTTAGGGCCTTTGTTTCATAATACCAGGATTTTTTTTCCGGGTTCTGCTTGGAAAGAGGAGTTCTGTAAAGAAAAGCTGAGTGAAGGGCCTCCAGGGAAGCGCAGCGAGTTTGACGGTTTTCAAAGAGGGTACGGATATAACTCCCACGGGCATAGGTGATCCCCAGGGGATATGAAAAATCGGCGCCGTATAACTCAATACTCCGGGCGCCAAGGTATTCCGCCAGGGACAGGGCTGCGTAACTGACATTGGCTCCGGAAGTATCCAGTTCCGGAATAGGCCGCCAATACCGGGACAAATAACGGGTTAAGGGATGTCCTCCGGAGAAAAAATAAGGCCGGATAGAACGGGATGCCACCAGGGGAGGGCTGGCCAGATCGAGAAAGAGCAGGGTATGTTCGGGAAGCCCCGCCATAAAATGGTAGTAACTGATATGCTGGCAATCGATGGAAACCACCGCATCCGGTTCCAGGCCTGCGCTGAGCAGGCTTGGCAGGGAAGTATCCGCAGCAATAATGAAGGGCCGTTCTTTTTTTTCCAGCAGTAAAGGTATCTGTGCATCCAGGCTCGGCCCGGCGGCGCATATGGCGGCGCTGCGTATCGGGGGGAGGGCAGGGGTACTCTGTTCCGCCAGGGGCAGATTGCGGACGATATTAGAAAACCAGCGTTTGCCAAAATGGGCCTGAACAGAATAATCCGCAGATACCGCATCAATGGCGGACTTAATCACCTCTCCGGCCTCGGTGAACAGGGGGCGTCCAAAATCGGCCCTGGTACGCAGCGGCAGCAATGCGAAGCCGCCGCAGATACCGGGTTTATACCGATCCAGGATATGTTTTTCCAGGGCTTCCCAGGAAGGATCCACCAATAAGCGGAACCGGGGATCGTTAAAGATACTAATATATTCCTGGGAGCTTAACAGTTCCGCTACGCCGTGGATATCAAAATCAATAACCGTAAGTTCCTCGGTTTCGGGCCGTTCAAGGGCTGCTTCCACGTGGAAGGCCCCGCCAAGACCGAAAATGATAAGAAACCCCTCGTTGCCAAGGGTGGAAACCAGGCGTTTCCCTTCCTTCCGTGGATCCACCAGGGAATGGAGAGGATGTGCGGCGCCGGAAGAATCAACCAAAGCGGGGATGGATACTCCGGAACGGGAATCGATAAATTTATATTTACCCCGGGTAGTTTCCGCTCCGGAAAGACGGGAGCAGAGGGGTGGATCAAATCTGGAGAGGGCTAATAGGTTACGCTCAAAGAAAAAACTCTTATCCATGGTCAACCCCGCTGGCGGCATATATTTCCTCCCGAATCGCTTCGGCAGATACCGTGGAAGAACCGGGGAAAAGCAGGGGGCCTAGTTCCTGCATAAGAACCTTCCGGGTTTCATCGGATTCCATGGCATGCAGCAACGCTGCTGATATCGTTTCTGTGGATGGTTCTTCATTCGGTATTGCTGTTTCTGCGACGAAATCTTTTACAGGTCCCGATACTGGAGAAAGAATACGGCTACTGCGTTCCGTAAAAACAGAACTGTTATTTCCAATGGAAAAGAGACGATCCGGATAGGAGGCCATTTGGCGGGCAAACCATTGGGTGTAGATGCCATGGCTGCCTGCGGCCGCGATAGAGGAAGCGCGCATAAAGGTTTGAGAATATACCGGATTGAAGTGGGATTCCTTATCCGTAAGGAGCCTCTCAAAACTGTAGGGCCTGGCATGGGTTTTGATATCCCGGTGGCCAAGATCTGTGCCGGTTATATATATAGGCCCTTGGGAGAGCTTAAAAGCCAGATCCAGGGCGGTGGCGGTAACGGTTCCCCGTTGGGGAAGCACCGCAAAGGGAAGGCCAGTACTGTGCAGCAGAAGATTCTGCCAGAGGGACCCGTCGCTTATGGGAAGCCAGGGAAGTTCAGCGAACTGGGAGGGGAGGGCAGCCGTAATCGCCGCAGCAAAGGCCGGGACCTTTCGCTGTTTGGCCCTGAGAGCCTCGTAAAGATGCAGCAGAGCCCAGTTTCCGCCATCGGTGGTAAGTATCAGATCCGGCTGCAAACATGCGGACAGCAGCGCAGGAACGGAGGATGAGACAGCCAGGATAAATAGTGACGCATACTTTTTCTGTTCCATTAAAATGGGGATGGTCTCCTCCAGACTCGGTCCGGCGCCGGTGATTACTATTGGAGAAAGAAAAGGGTGATAACGGAGAGATTTTTTTAAAAGCCGAAGATTTTTAAATACATTTTTAAACCACCGTCTTCCAAAATTATCTACGGTCCGTTTATTGGCGTCTATCCTTTTTATATATTCCACGATTTCTGCAAAAAGTTTGAGGTATGCCTCACCAAAGGCTGCCTGGGAAGGACGCCATTCAACTATGGCTACCGCAGCAGCTTCCGTATCAGGCAAATGGTTTTCCAGAAAGTGCAGCAGGGTCTCCCCGGAACCGGGGCTCCATACCCCATCAGCAGCACCGCCGCAGGAACTGATTTCAGGGCGGGAAAAAAAATCGGAAACATGGATGTTTAGGATAACGGTGTGGGGAAAATTTTTCCGTAGTACCTCCGCAGCGTATCCCAAACCGGGCTCCAGGAGGATAAAAAAACGAACACCCCCACGAAAGTTGAGGGAATTGATATATTTTTCCGCCTCTGCGGGGGGATTATACCGTGAATGCAGGGCCAGATCTCCGACATAGACCGTAGGGAAACCACTTCCCGTAGAAACAAGCCGTTCAAGCATATTATAGGTAGGGCTGGATAAGCTCCAGGGCTTTATCCGGAACATCCGTTTCAAAACAAACCAGAACTTCGGCGCCAAGGCTCTTGGAAAGCCGATGGGCGACAATTTCCCGGTCAAGAGACGGGGGAAGCAGGACAAGTACCCGTTTGGAGGGAAGAACTATCAGCGGGCCAAATGCCCCGGCCATGACAGAGACATGTTCGGCAAAGGGAGCATTACTGCTTTTTGGCGCCACCGCCGGCGCCTCAAGAAGTATACCCTGAAAATCAGTGTTATTTTGATGGTACCCGGTAATTTTTGTGCGTATCCCTTCCGGGGTTTCTTCCGGTTCCACCCCTTGGAAAGTTTGTGAGGCGGAAAGCGAAGATTCCGCCGGATTTTCTTCTTTTGGAATAGCTTCTTTCCGGGTAATGATATCTTCCGGTACTTCCAGATCAAATCTTTCCGGCGCCGGTTCTGCCCGGTTCTCTATTGGGAAAAACACTTTGTTGGTTTCAGAAATAAGTAATGCTATTGCTGCCGGATTAAAACCGGAACCGCTTTCCTCTACCGCAAGAAGAAGGTAACGGAAGGGGCTGCAATTATCCAGGGTAAACATCCAGAGATTCATACCGGCTGTGAAGAATTTAAAGCCAAAAGATTCCGGATTGGAAATTTTTAAAAATGATTGTTTTCCTCCGGTTAAACCATCTTTTGGTATACGAAGTTTGCTAATTCCCAGCCCTACGGAGACATAGCTTTCATAGACATCTTTTTTCAATTCCAAGCATGCACCGATTTTAAAGGAACCGTAGCCTTTTAAAAGACTAAGTGCGGTATAGGCGGATGATTTTTTTAACCCAAGCCGTAAAATTCTATCCCGCAGAGCCTTACCTGCTTCACTTAATTCCCGAGAAGATTCTTTGATAGATGCCTTATTTAAAAGACCCATTAGCTTATGCCTAATTCCTCGAAGAGTTTTTTGTAGGTATCAAAATATTCGGATTTGGCAAACTCTTCAATCTTTTCTTCAGGAAGAGATTCCAGCAGTTTGTCCATATAGACAAGTACATTTTTTAGTTCCATTTTAATGGAGGAAGGAATCCCTAAACCTGAATCCGGTTGTGTTGGAATTTCGATGGAAAAATTATCCGGTAAATCTATATTCAGATCCCCGGCGTCCGCGGTATCCGCGGCGCCGGGACCGTCAAAATTTTTATCATCAAGCTCCAAATCATTACATAGTTCGTCGATCTCCTCGAGGGGCAAATCAAGTTCCGGAAGATCCAGCACGATTTGCATACCGTCGGGCAGGGCCTGTTCCAGATTTTCATCTACCACAGGCTCTGTAGGGTCCTCTCCATCGTCATCTAAAGATATTGATTCAAAGGAATCGTCGGTAATAACATTATCCTGGACATTTTCCTGGATAGGAAGCTCCGCATCTTCGGTGAGCATTTCAAAGTTCAGATCCCCATCGGAAATTTCAAGAGATATTTCATCGTCAGCAACTATGGGATCATCAAAGGATACTTCGGTAAATTCGGAACTACCGGAATTGTTTTCCGCAGCGGCGGTCTCCCCGGTCGAAAGGTCAATCGATTCACCTCCGCTTGAAAAATTGTCGAAAGAAACATCCTCAAAAAGATTTTCATCAAGCTTGGGTATGTCCGTATCATCCATATTGTCCAGATCGATCAGTGAAAGGTTATCCAGGGAAGGTTCTTCCAATGGAGTCTCTTTGATACCTTCGCTCAGATCCGGCTCGTCGATGATCGCATCGGACAGATCAATTTGCTCCTCCGCCAGAGGATCCTCCTCAAGGTAGCTCGTATCATCGGGGGGAGGAGTCATGGGTTCCACCCCGTTTTCCCTGAGGGCCTTTAAGGCCTCGGTATCCTTCGTCTCAAGGGAGGTATCGACGTCTTCACTGTCCGCTAATGTACGGTTCAGCGGCCTACCCAGACCATCGTAGAGGATCTCTCCAGGGGAATCGTTGTCTTCAATTTCCGCAGCAGGAGCCGGTTCTTCCGGAACTTGCAATGAAGTTTCCTGCGCAGGGATGGTATCTCCGGATGCCCGATACAAAGGCCTGCCCAGGCCATCGTAGAGGAGCTCCTCACCGGTCTTGTTGTTCTCCAAGCTTTCCATTGCCGCAGTGTCCAGGGAAATAAATTCATCGTTAAGGCCTTCGCCGGCGTCTGATCCGGTCTCCTCGGTGAAATCGGCGGTATGAATAATATTGTTAAGCTCATCCCCGGTGAGGGCGATTTTATCATCGTCCTCTTCATCAAAGAACCCGGTCCCGTCGGCTTCATCTTCACCGGCATTTTGATCCGGTCTTTCGTTACGGATTACCAAAAGCTCGCTTTTAAGGCTGGACAATTCGCCTTTTATTGAAGCCAGTTCATCGGCGATTTTCATCAATATTTGGGTGGAAACATCCGCCGTATCGCCCTTGCCTATTCCTTGGGGAGCATCATGTACCGGGGAGGATTGAATATCTTTCCGTACTGCCTCTACATCATCAAAGCCAAGGTCTTCCTCGATGGAATTTCCATCGGAACCGTTAAAGTCCTCAAACGATAAATCTTCGGAAGCCGTTCCATCCGGGGGAACTTCGGCGTTAAATTCAGGGGGAAAACCGGAAACGCTTCCCAAGTCGGAAAGGAATCCACCACCCAGGTCCTGGCTTTCGCTTAGATCATGGGGTTCAAGTTTTACCCATACGCCATACTCATCAAGTTCATCGGAGGACCCGATTGTACTGCGATCATCGTATATTGAAGGATTTTTTTTTGCTGCCATGACCCTCTCCCACTAAAATTACACGTATAATATCAATTATCGTCAATACATACTATATATTGAGCTTATCTGTGGTTTTTTCTGTTGTCAATGGATATTTGAAAAACCGTCACGGAGTACCCTCAAGAATAGGGAAAAATAGCCGTTAATATGTATAATGCGTTTCTTGAAATACCTCATAGCAGTCTGGACGACCCTGGCCGTATATACGGTTTCCGCTTTTTTTGTGGGCCCCACTGGGTCCTACGCATATAAGCAGCTTTCGGCAGAGCGGGAAAAACAGCGGACAAATATTGAAGCTCTGCAGAACCTTAATCAGGAACTTGCGGGGACCGTGAATTCCCTGACATACGATTCGGATACCATCATGATCTACGCTCGGGAGCTTGGTTATGGCGCCTCGAATGAGAATTTTGTCCGGATCGTGGGGCTTGGGGGGGCTAAAAAGCAACGGACCACCGCTGGGCAGATTACGATCCCCCGATCTCCGGGTTTTATTCCCGAAAGGATACTCTGGTTCCTCGCTTTCTGCGCCGGGATTGGGGTGCTTGTTCTGTTAAGCATTTCCGAATTTATGCGGGAACGCCGTATACGTTGGCGTAACTACCGCTAATGGGATGCCGAACATCGCTAGCGCGATGTTTTCGTCCATTCCGCTTCCTGGACAGAACCGGGAATTAATTCTACAAACCTGTTAGCCTCGTACCGTACGCCGGTGAATGTTTTTAAGCCCCGTAAAACCGTACCGTTATCGTAAAGAAAAAGTACATACTGCCAAGGTTCCGCACGGGATTTAAGTATCCTGGCCACCTCAAAGGGCATGGGATGATAGAACCGTTCCGTATTTGGAGAAATTTGGGTAACCTTTAGGCTGTTATCCTCAATCTTGTAAACCAGATTCATCTGTACGCCGGAAGAAAGGATGGCTATTCCGGTTCCACCCCGCTGGAGACGAACAATCGCAATCCCGGTATCACCCCGCCAAGTACCCAGAATGCGAGATTCCGCGAGAATTTCCTGGGATACCGCCTCATGAAACATTCCATCAAACCCGGTGGAAAAGGCCGCTTCCACCAGGGATCGTGCCTTTAAGGTTAAATCGGTGGTTGTTCTATGTATGGAAGTATGATACGCCGTTTCCCCGGTTTCGTTTTTAATTATCTTCAAAGATAGGATCCGGGTATCTTGATCAACGGTAATACTTCCGGAAAGGATAAAATCCGGCATCTTATCCGCAGACAGGGAATAAGTTTCATTTTCTTGTACGGGACTTTCCATGCCTGCGTCGTAAACCTGTACTACATCGCCAATGTCGGTTACATAAGACTGTATCAAGGTTGAAATAAACCGCGCTTCTTCCTGGCCTAAACCTTCTATAACAAAGGGTATGACCTGAATGATCGGTTTATTATCCTCCGCCGCAAGGGGGACGGAACAAAGAATTGGGAAAAGAAAAAAGGACAAAATCATCCTTTTCATATTAATATTATACAATATAATCTATGTTACAACAATAGTTTCGATAAAAAGATATAATTCAATGTAACTTTTGACGAAAATCCCGGGAAATTTCCCGGGTGATATCCCGTTCCCGTATGTCCGCCCGTTTGTCGTAGCTTTTCTTTCCCTTGCAGAGACCGAGTTCAACCTTAACCCGGCCCTTTTTAAAATAAAAGGACAGGGGGATTAGGGTGTATCCTTTTTCATCCACTTTCCGCGTAATACGTTTGATCTCGTCCCGGTGAAGGAGCAGCTTTTTTTTCCGGTCCGGATCGTGGTTGAAGATTGAAGAAAAGGGGTTTTCGGCGATCCGCAAAGAACGGAGCCACACTTCGCCGCTTATTACCTCCGCCCAGGCATCGGGGAAGGAGATCTTTCCGTCACGGAAGGATTTTACCTCCGTACCAAGCAGCTCTATCCCGCATTCGTAACGGTCATCTACGGAATAATCATGCCGGGCCCGGCGATTTACGGCGATGGTCTTGGTCCCCTCGCTCATCAGCGCCCCGCTTGCAACGAATTTTTCAGCGCTATCACGGGCCTAAAGGAAACAAAGGGGGATGATAAGGCCGGGGCCAGGGATGCCCGGGTTTCAATACCCACCGAGCCGGGGGAATTGATCCAGGAACCGCCGCGCAGGGATCGCTCCGGAGAAGAGACCGCTTCTACCATTGTAGGAGAGGCGGTCAGGTAGTTGAGGGGTACGTAGGGATCGGCGCACCATTCCCAGAACCGGGAACCCCCATCCACCGCAAATAGGGGGGCGGCGTATTCCCACTCCGCTTCCCGGGGAAGCCGTACTTCCCAGCCCGCCAGGGAGGCCGGCAGGGATTGGGTAAGCCATTCGCAGTAGGCTGCCGCGGCAAACCAGGAGATCCCCGGCACACCGGAATTGGAGGAGGGCGGGTTGATCGGTTCGTCGAGGTAGCCCGGGGAAGCAAGACCTTCCCCGATGAGGGTGGCAGAATTGTCCCGTCTCCACCGGGGATTGGCGGAAAGGAAGCGCTCCCATTCTTCGGCGCCCAACTCGGTGGCGGCAATATAAAAGCTTTCCAGCCTTACGCGGTGGGGAAAGGATGCGCCCTGGATAAATTCTCCCGCAAGGATACGCTGGAAATTAAGGTTCCCCAGGCGTATTGTTTCCCCGGTTGGCGGCCCCTGCGTTCCGGCAGCCCCTTCGGAAATGTCTTTTGCCAGTGCCGCGGCGCCGGATACGGTCTGCCGATACCAGGGGGAACCCTCTAAAAGCCGAATACTCTCCGGAGGGGCGGCGGAGACCGGCGATAGGGCTTCTGAGAGCCAAGCGGCGGCGCCGGGTGTATCCGAAAGATAGTTCAGGATGGATGCGGCGGTACCGGTCATGGTCAATGGCGAAGGGGACAAACCTCCGTTATCGATAAAGAATTGGGCGCGGAGAAGATCCCGCAAGGCTGCCTTGGTAACGGCAAACCGGGCCGCTGCTTTAAGAACTTCCCCCGCCTCTTCCCGGATGCTGGGATCAGATGCTGCCGACGGTCCTATGCGATAGGCCGCTTCGGAAAGGTCCTGGGGGATCTGGTATGCCGCGGTTGGCTCTCCGGTAAAGGACCACCGGGTATATTCGACCGCCCCGGAGATAAGGGCCTCCAGGGGCTGCGGCGCCTCAAGGCTTACAAAAACAGCTATACGCCGGGGGAAAAACCAGGAAGCAAAAACACGGCCCGGGATGATCCTTTCCTGCCGGACCGGTGTAAACCCCGGAAGGACCAGCTCTACAAGCCTGGTGCCTTTTGCGGTGAATAGCTCGCAGGGGGTGGTTCCCAGGGTAATTCCGTCCACCCGCACCGCAGCGCCCTGGGGTTCGGAATCAAGGACGAGAAGGCTTCCCGGCCTGGTAATACCGGGGTAAAGGAGGGTAAAGAAAAATATTCCCAGGAGTATCAGGGCATAAAGGCCGGCCAGGTACACTCCGGGCCGAATACCCAGAATAGGCTTTAGATGGACCTGATCTTCCGGCAGGGTCTCTATCTGTAAAGCCGATGCAGGCTTTTTCCCGAACATTAGGGCATTATAGGGCCCCCTTCGTACCTTGTCAACGATGGTGTAAAATGATATTTTTAATTTCATATGATAGAAGGAAGGGACTTTTTTGATACTATCCAGGGACTTACCGAAGGCTATTTAAGCCGCAGGAAGCGGATCAAGCGGATCAAAAAGGAAAAGCAGCGAGCTAAGAATCCTGTATTGGATTGGATTGAGGCCTTTCTCTGGGCTGCCGGGGTGGTACTTCTGATCAATCAGTATTTTTTCCAGGCATACCAGATCCCTTCGGGGTCTATGATCGATACCCTTTTAATTAAAGACCGGATTTTCGTTAATAAGATTATCTATGGGCCGGAACTGCTCCCCGGGATGGCAAAGCTGCCCAGCTTCATTAAGCCTAAACGGAATGATGTGATCATATTTGAAAACCCCTCGTACATTTCCCAGGGGCCGGTCTTTGATATAGCCCAGCGTATTATCTATATGCTTACCCTCTCCCTGGTGGATATAGACCGGGATGAATCCGGGGATCCCAAGGTTCACTTTCTGATTAAGCGGGCGGTTGGTATGGGCGGGGACCGGTTTATCACCGAGCAGGGGGAATTGAAGATCCGTTTTGCCGGGGAGGACCGCTGGGCGGTGGAACGGGAATACATAGCCCAGCGGGGTATGGAGCACAGGCTGAGCCGCCTTATGGAAAGCGCGGCCTATCCCAGTCTCTTAGCCGCCGGAAGGGCCGCCGCCTACATAGACCTGGGTCTGACGCTGCCGGAAGATTTGGCCGCCGCGGCTTCCCGGGCAAATACCCTGCGGTACCCCGACTATCTGGCCCACGAGCGATCCCGGCTGGAACTGCTCCGGGGGGCCCGTCCCCAGGAAAACCGTTACCGGACCCTGTTGGCCCGGCATACCCAGGGCTGGTATGTACCGGAGGGCCGCATCCTCCCCCTGGGGGATAACCGGGACAATTCACGGGACGGCCGTTATTTCGGCCCCGTAAGGGTATCCAAGATTTTAGGTAAGGGGGCTTTGATTTACTGGCCCCTCTTTCCTACATGGCGCGCCGGTTTAATACGGTAATTATGGGGAATAGCTTTTATGTTTAACAAATGGCGAAAATATTCCTATGCCGCCCAGAAGGATCAGCGCCATCAGATATGGTGGGTTCTGCTATGGCTTCTGGCCTTTTTTGTTTTATATGCAGCCCTGACCACTCTTTTCTTTTCCATGCGGGTTTTAGAGAACGAAACTATGCAGCCCGGCCTCCGTGCCGGAGACCGGTTTATCTTTTCATCCAATAAAATTTACAGTTTTTTGGCCGGAAAGGATCTGCTCGGCGGCGAACCTCCCTTCCGCCGGGGAAATGTGGTCCTGGTAGATATGTCTCTGAAGGAAAAATCGGATATTACAAGAAATGTCATAGATATTCTGCTGAGGTTTTTCACCCTTCAGCGGGTGAGTCTCTTTGATACGAGTGAACATTATTATATAAAGCGGGTTATCGGTCTACCGGGGGATGAAATTTCCATGACCAACTTTGTTCTTCGGTTAAAGCCTGCGGGCGAAAAATATGCCCTTACGGAGTTTGAACTATCCGACCGGCCCTATGTTCCCACAATTCCCCAGATTCCCGCCCTGTGGGATGAATCAATCCCCTTCTCCGGAAATATGGATACCCGTATCCTTGGTGAAAATGAATGCTTCGTCCTCTCGGATGATCGCAGTAATACTAACGATTCCCGTACCTGGGGTCCCATCCCGGTGGATATTGTTGTGGGAAAGCTGCTCTTCCGTTACTGGCCTTTTACCAAGCTGGGAAGACCCTAGGAATGGGAAAAGAGGCGGGGGTTTATATCCACGTACCGTTCTGTTCCGGGGTTTGTGATTACTGTGATTTTTATTCCATCCCGGTTAGATCCGATGATACACGTTTGGACCAATTTGTGGATCTGATCCTACAGGATCTGGAGGCGGACCTAATCGCCCTGGGGATTAGCCATGTTCCAACCGTGTATATAGGTGGAGGCACCCCATCGGTACTTGGCGCGGCACGGCTGGACCGGCTGCTGGAGGGGGTAGGGGCGCTGCGGCCCGGGGAATTCACCTTGGAGGCAAACCCCGAATCGGCGGACGGGGAATTACTGCGGGTCTGCCGGGATCGCGGGGTGACGCGGTTGAGCCTGGGTATCCAGAGCTTCCACGAGCCATCCCGCCGGGCGGTCCATAGGGTAGGGGAACTCGCCCTGCTACCGGAGCGTCTCAGTTTAGCCGCCGAAATTTTCGACGGCGCCCTTTCTCTGGACCTCATGACGGGGCTTCCCTTTCAAGGTGAATACATTTTACAAAAGGATATCGAAAAAGCCCTGTCCTACGAGCCGGGACACCTTTCCCTCTATTCGCTGACTCCGGAAGAGGGTACCCCCCTGGCAGCCGCCCTGGAGCAGGGGACCTGTCCCCTACCGGAGGATGACGAAGCGGACCGCCTCTGGATCACCGGCCGAAATACCCTGGAAGCGGCGGGCTATGCCCAATACGAGGTATCCAACTTTTCCCAGCCCGGGAAGGAAGCCCGTCACAACATTCGGTACTGGCGCATGGAAAACTGGCTGGGTCTGGGGCCGGGCGGTTCCGGCACCCTCATTGCCGACGAAACCGGCCTGCGCCGCACGTACAAGGCCGATCTGGACAGCTGGCTCCGCCGGGACGGTTGCGCGCCCTACACCGAAGAAGCCTTGGATCAGCCGACCCTGATACGGGAAAGTATACTCATGGGTTTCCGGTACCTCAAAGGCCCGGACACGGCGCTGTTCGAAAAACGGTTTCACCGCCCCCTGGAAAGCCTTATCCCCCAAACCCTCCGCCGCTGGGAATCCCGGGGGCTCCTCCAAAAAAAGCCCCTGGGCCTAACCAAAGGGGGGCTGCTATTTCTCAATACCTTCCTGACCGAAGCGTTTGCGGAAATAGACCAAAACTAAACACCGGAAAAATTAATAATGAGTTGATTTAATACCACCACTGGGGTACCTTATTAGATATGTCTTCCTCCGAACCCGAAAAAGAAGATTCCGGCGTCCCAATATTAGGTTTAACTGACCATGAGGAAAAATTGGTTCGGGAGCTAATGGCCTATCTGGAGTCCGGGAACTGTGAAGATATTGAAACTGCCCGGGTCCGTATTTCCTGTCTCCGGGAATTGGGAACGGTTATTTCCCGATTCCCATCAATCCGGGAAAGCCAAATGGTCCGGGGGGAGATGCGGGATGAGGAAAAACTCATCGATTCCATTACCAGCTTCTCCCACCCCTCCCATTTACTGCGCAGTCCTACCCGGGTTGTGGCTGTCCGCAGCTACCTGGTTGCAAAGTCCCACGCATTTTCTATGCTGGCCATCCTGGTGCAGGACAAACCGGAATTCTATGTTCCGGTGCGGAGTATCCTTTTCTCCATAATTTGTACCCTGATGATCGAGGAGGTGTACTTTTCCTGTCTTGGGGATGTGTCTTTTCCCGATCATATCCGGTTCCGCCTGGCCGATGACCTGATTACCCTCTGGGATAGCGGTGTGGATCCCCGGGCTATTGAGCACTTACCCGCTCTGGAAGCCCTCTGGGCCGCCCGGGATGCGGCGCCTCCCTGCTTCGGAACCATGGATGGTTCCAGCGAACTGATTCGGGTTTCCACGGAACTGGGGGACGATTGGTGCAAATTTTTAATGCGCAGTATTTCTAACGATGAAACCCTGCAAGCCCTGGAGGAATTCCTCTTCGGCCTTTCCTATGAAGAAATTCTGGAGGTCCGATCCCGGCTTATCCGCTTTGGGATTTCTGCGGTTGATAACGATGAGGTCCGCAGTTACCTGGGGAGCAATCCCGCCTACACGGTTGTCAATAACGATGACCCCCGCTCGTTCTACGATTTTTATGTTGACCGCCGGGACGCCGCACAGTTGCGGAGACGCATGAACGCCCCGGGCCCCAAACGAACCCTGGAAGAAATATACCTTAAGCACCGTATAGTCCTGGAACTGCCCGTATAAAAACTGAAAAGAACTTGCCGCCTACTGTTTTTCGTATTGTTGTACTTCGTTGTATATATATTCCAGTTGTATCTTCGCTTTTTCAAGCATGGATTCAGAATCTTCGGCGTCGTGATACCGCCGCTGGCAGACTACCCGGACTATGCCGCAGTTGATGATAAGCATGGCGCAGGTCCTGCAGGGGGTCATCCGGCAGTAGAGGGTAGCCCCCTCAATGGCAATACCCCGCTTGGCAGCCTGGCAGATAGCGTTCTGTTCCGCATGGACGGTCCGCACACAGTGGGTGGTTTCGCTTCCGTCCTCGTGGAGCATCTTTTTGAACTGGTGTCCCACTTCATCGCAATGGGGCAGTCCCGCGGGAGCCCCTACGTAGCCGGTTACCAGGATCTGGTGATTCTTGGCAATAACGCAGCCTGAACGGCCCCTATCACAGGTCGCCCGCTTTGAAATGGCGTCGCAGACCTCCATAAAGTATTCATCCCAGCTTGGCCTTTGGTATTCCGACATGGCAGCTCCTAAAATCACTATACTAGGAGAAGCCCGTAAGTACAATATAAACCACGGACCCCGGTGAAGCCATGCGCTGACTGGGTTTCCGAAAGCACACAATTGATCGGGGGGGCCTGTCAGGAAGGAAAAGTATGGGACCTCCCAAAGGGTCCCTCCATACTTTTCCTTCCCGACACCCCACTCCGTACTACTTGAAGGTGTGCTTTCGAGCCTCGGGGGGCGCATGGCTTCACCGGCCGATTCGCCAAATGAAGCTTCTAACTAAGCCCCAAACACCGGCAAAGGCTTCTCTCTGAGGCGCAGGCTTCCCCGGCTGTTTCGCCAAATTATGTTTCTAACTATGCTCTAAGCGGTATACATCGTTATGCGAAATAGGCCCCCTATGGACCCCCCA